>DASVGZ010000432.1:0-4524 GCA_036379275.1 Acidiphilium sp.
CCTGCCGGCACTGGCCGCCGCGCTGCAATACGAGGTGGACGACCTGCTGCCGCTCGGTGAAACCCTGCAATTGCTGAGATTCGCCGAACTCGAGGAGGGCGATATCCGGCTCACCGAGCAGGGTCACCGGTTCGCCAACGCGGAAACCGATGAGCGCAAGCGTATTTTTGCCGACAACCTGCGCGCCCAGGTGCCGCTGGTCGCGGCGATACGGCAGGTGATCGACGAACGCTGGAACCACCGCGCCTCGGCGGTGCGGTTTCGCGACGAGCTGGAGGATCACATGTCGCCCGAGCGGGCCGACGAGACCCTGCGCACCGCGATTTCCTGGGGCCGCTACGCCGAGCTTTATTCCTACGACGAGGAGGCGCAGCAGTTCAGCCTGGAGGATATCGAGGAGGACTGAAACACCCGCTTCCCGTCAACCGGCATTACCAAACGGTATGCGGTGCGTCATGTGACCGTGCGCGCCAGAGACCACGTAAGGGGTGCAACCGGAATGGAGCGGGAATGTCTCAGCCTCTGATCGTCGTGGGCGCGCCGCGTTCGGGAACCACGTTTCTCTGCCACGTCCTGAATCAGGACGACGATGTCGGCATCACCAACGAGTGCCGCATTTTCGCCGACCTGAAGCACCGGCTCGACCCCGGACGGGCACGCGACGACCTGATCGGCGCGGAGTATCAGCCCGCCTGGCGCGACTTCCAGCTCCGCCACGCGGGAGAGTGGATCGAACGCTTCTATCGCGAGAGCCTCGGCATCCGCACCCGGATCTGGGGCGACAAGCACCCGCCCTACGCGGACCCCACCCTGCTTTCGGGCCGGGATGGCGCACGCGCGCGCGAACCGCGCTCGGGGTCGGGCCTCGACCTGATCCGGGAGATTTTGCCGGAGACGAAATTCATCCACATCCACCGCCATCCGGCCCGGGTGGCCCATTCCCTCGTGCGCAAGGGCTGGATCGACAGTTTCGAGCACGGGGTCGAGGTCTGGCGGCAATATCTGACCGAAATCGCCCGGTTTTTCGCGACCCTGCCGGCGGACCGGCAACTGGTTCTCGCCCATCACGACCTGCTCGCCGAACCGGATGCAAGCGCCAGCCGGATCGCCGGTTTTCTCGATCTTTCGACCCCAGCACCGATCACACGATTCCTGCACCGCCAGCGCCACCAGCCGACGCCGTTCAGCGACCCGGTGTCCGATCTCGGGGCGATCCGGCAAATGCCGCCGGCGCAAGATGAAAGGCTGGCGATCCGCCACGTCGGCGCGCTCGCGACCCCGTTCGGCTACGCGGCAGGATAAAACGCGCGCGAAAAATCAGGCCCATACCGCCTTCAAACCGGCAGAATTGCAAACCGCCGTCCAGAATTCCAGAGCCAACCCTCCAACCCTCCAATCCTGCGGTACGGCGTCAGGCCGAGGCGTAGATATTTGCCCGGAGAACTTCCATGAAGCGGGACGGGCTCCCGAGCGGAGTGAAGCCAAACCTGGCATAAAGCTCATGTGCGTCCGAAGTCAGAAGCAGCCAACGCCGCAGCCCCTGTAACGCCTCATGGTCAATAATGCACCGCAACATCCATTTTGAAATACCTCTGCCGCGGTGCCCCTCGATCACAAACAAGTCTGCCAGCAGGGCGAAGCTGGCATGGTCAGTCACCACACGGCCAAACCCGACCTGCTTCCCTTCATGATAAACGCCAAAGCACATCGAGTGCCGAACCGCACGCTCCACCACATCGCGCGGTACTCCACGGGACCAATAACTTTCCTCGGACAGAAAATGATGAATCATATCCACGTCCAGGTGCTGTTTGTCGGTTGAGAGAGCATAGCCCGGAAGAGTTGGATCGGTCAGCATATAAGGCCCCTTCAGCAAAAAACGTGCACTTAGATCGAACATCCTGCCCTGTTCCGCCACGCCACCCGGTCAATGCATGAATGATCCAAGTTCTGTCCATGCACATCGCAGTATCATGCACCGATCGACGCTGTGACAGAAAGGATGGCCAAAGACCGGTCAGCCGACCGTGACGCCTTTCCAGAAGGCGACGCGGTTTTTGATGCCGGCGGCGGCCTCGGACGGTTCGGGGTAGTACCAGACGGCATCCCTGTTAATGTCGCCATCCACCTCGATCGACCAGTATTTTGCCTCGCCCTTCCACGGGCAATGGCTGATGGTCGCGCTGTCGCGCAGCAGATCCCGCCTCACCGATTCGACCGGAAAATAATGGTTGCCCTCGACCAGAACTGTCGCATCCGACTCCGCGATGACCGTGTCGTGCCAGATTGCCTTGACCATGGCGTTCTCCTTTCTGCCCCATACCGGCGTCAGATAAGTGCTCGCCCCTGCATCTTTAACCCCGCGGGAAGACAACCATCTTCGTTGCATGACCCAAACCGGCACCGATCATCCGACCCTCCGCGACATCCCCATCGGCATCTCCGCCACAGGATTTCGCACCGAAACCGATTCGATGGGCGAGATTGCGGTTCCCGCCGACCGCTACTGGGGGGCGCAGACCCAGCGCAGCCTGAAGCATTTCTCGATCGGAGCCGACCGGATGCCGAAGGCGCTCTATCGCGCCTATGGACTGGTCAAGAAGGCCGCCGCCGAGGTCAATGCCGAATCCGGCCACCTGCCTGGCTGGAAGGCCGAGGCGATCGGGCGCGCCGCCGACGAGGCGATCTCGGGCGCGCTCGACGATCATTTCCCTCTGTTCGTCTACCAGACCGGCTCGGGCACCCAGTCCAACATGAACATCAACGAGGTTCTGGCGAACCGGGCGAGCCAGTTGCTGGGCGGCGCGGTGGGCAGCAAGACACCGGTGCATCCGAACGACGACGTTAATCTGGGGCAGTCCTCGAACGATACGTTTCCCACCGCCATGCATGTCGCGGCGCTCGACGCGCTCGATGTGCGCGAGACCGGGCTGCTGCCGCGCGCCGTCGCGCTGGCTGAAGCGATCGAGGCAAAATCCGCCGAATGGATGGCGATTCCGAAGACCGGCCGGACCCATTTGCAGGATGCGGTGCCGCTGACGGTCGGGCAGGAATGGTCCGGCTATGCCCATCAGGTGCGCGATGCGATCGCGCGGATCGAAGCCGCGAAATCCGGGCTTTACGAACTGGCGGCGGGCGGCACGGCGGTCGGCACCGGACTGACCGCGCCCAAGGGGTTCGGCGCCGCGATCGCGGCAAGGATCGCGGCCCTCACCGGCAAGCCGTTCGTCACCGCGCCGAACAAGTTCGCGGCCCAGGGGTCGCTCGACGCGATGGTCGCCGCGATGGCCGCCGTGCGCGGGCTCGCCGTCGCGCTGATGAAGATCGCCAACGACATGCGCTGGCTCGCGAGCGGGCCGCGCTGCGGCATCGGCGAGTTGATTCTGCCGGAAAACGAGCCGGGTTCGTCGATCATGCCGGGCAAGGTGAACCCGACCCAGTGCGAGGCGATGGTGATGGTCTGCATTCAGGCGATCGGCGACGACAATGCCGTTGCCTTCGCCGGCAGCCAGGGCAATTTCGAGCTGAACGCGATGCGGCCGATCCTGATCAACAATTTTCTGCGCACCTGCCGCAATCTCGCGGATGCGTGCGGCACGCTGAACCGGTTTTCGGTCGCCGGCACGACGCTGAACCGTGCAGTGATCGACGCACAGCTTGGCCGCTCGCTGATGCTGGTGACCGCTCTCAGCCCGGAAATCGGCTATGACCGGGCGGCGATGATCGCCCACAAGGCGGAGGCGGAAAACCTGACCCTGCGCGAGGCGGCGCTGACCTATGGCGGGCTGGACGGCGAGACCTTCGACCGGATCGTCGATCCCGCCAGAATGGTGGGCGACGGGGTTTCAGGCGCCTGAATTTACGACGCGGCGTTCGCGCAGCCCGGCGGCGATCGCCTCGGCGACCGCGCGGATGCGCGGGGTGGTTCTGGTATCCTCATGCTGGGCGAGCCAGATTTCCCGCCCCGGCGGATCGGGGGCCGCGATCCGCATCAGCCCGGTTTCCGCCACGCTGTAGCGGGCGAGACAGGCGATGCCGAGCCCGGCTTCCGCCGCGCGCCGGCGGGCGATGTGGCTGTCGGCGCGGAACGCCGGGCGCGCCAGCGGCAGCAAGGCGACCATGTGGTCGTGTTCGGGATAGATCCCGGTTTCGTCGCGCAGAAGAAGCAGACGATGCCCCTCACCTTTATCCACCGCGAAATCAGGCGTGCCGTGGCGGGCCAGATAGCCGGCGGAAGCGTAGAAGCCGAATTCCAGTGTGCCGATCCGGCGCGCGAGGATCGACTGGCCGCGCGGCCGGGCGAGGCGGATCGCGAGATCGGCCTCCCGCGCGGCGAGGCTGAGCGTGCGGTCCGCGCCGATCAGTTCGATGACGATGCCGGGAAAGCGCTCCGCGAGGTTCACGAAGACCGGCATCAGCAAGGCTTCGGCGAAGCCCTCGACCGCGGTGACCCGGACCACGCCCTCAAGCCGGACATCGCGCCCGGTGATCGCCCGCTCGGCGGTGAGGGCGGCGTGTTCCATT
>DASVGZ010000433.1:0-3338 GCA_036379275.1 Acidiphilium sp.
CGACGAATTCGTCAAGCCGGCTGCGATCGGCGATTATTCCGGCATGAAGGATGGCGACGGGATTCTCTGCGCCAATTTCCGCGCCGACCGGGTGCGGGAAATCCTCGCCGCCCTGCTCGATCCCGGTTTCGACGGGTTTTCCCGCGACCGGACGGTCAGGTTCGCGGCATCACTCGGCATGGCGCCCTACTCCGACGATCTCGACAAATTCATGCCCTGCCTGTTTCCGGCCGAGGCGATGACGGATCTGCTCGGCGAGGTGGTTGCGCGGGCGGGCAAGCGGCAGTTGCGCGCCGCCGAGACCGAGAAATACCCGCACGTTACCTATTTTCTGAACGGCGGCCGGGAAAACCCGTTCGAGGGCGAGGAACGGATCATGGTCCCCTCGCCCAAGGTCGCGACCTACGATCTCCAGCCTGAAATGTCGGCGCCCGAACTCACCGATCGCGTGGTCGCGGCGATCGGGAGCGGAACATTCGACCTGATCGTGCTGAACTTCGCCAATCCGGACATGGTGGGGCACACCGGCAGCCTCGACGCCGCGATCAGGGCGGTGGAGACGGTGGATGCCGGGCTCGGCCGCATCGCCGCCGCGATCAAGGCGCAAGGCGGGGCGATGATCGTCACCGCCGATCACGGCAACTGCGAGATGATGCGCGACCCCGAGACCGGAGGACCGCATACATCCCACACACTCAACATGGTGCCGGTGCTTCTGCTCGGCGCACCGGAGGGAACGAAACTGCACGATGGCCGGCTTGCCGACCTCGCGCCGACCCTGCTTGCCCTGCTCGGCATCGGCCAGCCGAAGGCGATGACCGGGAAAAGCCTGATCGGGGACGATGCGCGGTAGGATCGGCCTCATTCTGACGGCTGCATTGATTGCCCTGCCCGCGATCGCGCGGGCGGGAAAGCTCGACGACGCACGGAAAAAGCTCGACGCCGCGAATCAGGCGACCGCACGGCACCAGGCGGCTGCCTCGGTGGCGGCGCGGGATGCCGCCGTGGCGAAGCGCAAGGCCGATGCGCTCGTCGCGAAAGAAATCACGGTCAATGCCGCGCTGCGCGAGGCGGAAGACCATACCGCCGCGATCGCACAGCAACTCGCCGCGCTGGATGCAAAAACAAAGGCCGCGAAGGCGGAACTGGAGCGCGACGAAGCAGCGATTACCCCGCTTCTGCCGGTGATCATGCGGCTCGCGCTGCATCCGGCGGCAACCCTGCTCGCCGCCGATACCGCGCCGGGCCGCGCTGCCGAGGGGGCACTGATCATGCGGGGCCTGACCCGCGAGATCGCCCGGCGGGCGCAGGCGCTGCGCGATGCGCGCAAGCAATACGCCTCCCTCACCGCCTCGCTGACCGTGGAGCAGGCGGCGATGACCGGAGCCGTGGCTGAGCAGAGCCGGCAGGCGGCTGCGCTTCAGACCGATATCGACGCGGTCCGCCAGACCGAGGCGCAGGCATCGGCGCGGCGCCGGACCGAGGCGCGGGCAGCGGCGAACGCGGCGGCGAATGCGCACAATCTTCTGGGCGTGATCGCGCGCCTGCGAGCCGAACAGGAGCAGGCAGCCCGCGCCTCGGCCGAAGCCGCATCGGCGCGGATCGCCCCACCCCAGGGCGTGCCTCAAAGCCTCCGGGGCGCACCGGTCGCCGGCAAGCTGGTGCGCCAGTTCGGCGCGGCCACCGTCACCGGCCCGGCGATCGGCGATACTTTCGCCGCAGCGCCCGGCGCCGTGGTCAGCGCAAGCTGTTCCGGCCGGGTGGTGTTCGCCCGGCCGTTCCAGAATTACGGCAAGCTGCTGATCCTCGATTGCGGCGGCGGATACGATTTCGTGATGGCCGGCCTCGACCGGTTCGACGTGAAGGTGGGCCAGCCGGTGACGCAGGGCCAGCCGGTCGGCGCGATGGCCGGATACGACCCGCACAATCCAGCGCAGCAGCCGGAACTTTACGTCGAGCTTCGCCACGGCGGCGCCCCGGTCGATCCCACGCCCCGGTTCGGCGCGGCGGCTGCGGCGCATTGACCCCCGGTTCGCTGGTACTGGACTTCCCGGCGGGGCGCTTTATTGGGTGGACCGAGGCAAAGGGATTGCACTGATGAAGTTTCGGACCAGTTTGCTGATCGCGGGCAGTTTCATCGTCGGAATCGGTGCCGGCGTGATCGCCCCCGCCGTCCATGACGCCATGGCCGACAGTTCGACGAACGTCACCTATCAGCAACTCGGGCTGTTCGAGAATATCTTCCAGCGGGTCAAGGCTGACTACGTGGTCCCCGAGCCATCGAAAAAACTGGTCTACGACGCCATCAACGGGATGCTGACCGGGCTCGACCCGCACAGCAGCTACATGAACAGCGAGCAGTACAAGGACATGCAGGCCGAAACCAGCGGCCAGTTCGGCGGGCTGGGGATGGAGGTTACCGAATCGAACGGCTTCATCAAGGTGATCAGCCCGATCGACGGCACGCCGGCCGCGAAGGCGGGAGTGAAGGCGGGGGATCTGATCGTCGCGATCGACGGCAAGCCGCTGATCGGCACATCTCTCAACAAGGCAGTCAACGAGATGCGCGGCCCGCCCGGCAGCACGATCGCGCTCACGATCAAGCGCGCCGGGATGGACAAGCCGATCGTCGACAAGCTGACCCGTGCAATCATTCATGTTCAGGCGGTCCACAGCAAACTCTACGGCAATATCGGCTATCTGCGGCTGGCAAGTTTCTCGGCCAACGCCAACGAGGATATCCGCGAGGCGATCAGCAAGCTCAAGGCCAAGGATCATGGCAAGATCTCGGCCTACATCCTCGACCTGCGCAACAATCCGGGCGGACTGCTCGATCAGGCCGTCGCGGTGTCCGACGATTTCCTCAACGCGGGTGAGATCGTCTCGACCCATGGCCGGCACTCCTCGGATGACGAGGTCTGGTATGCCCATCCGGGCGACATCACCGATGGCAAGCCGATCGTTGTGATGATCAATTCGGGCACCGCCTCGGCCGCCGAAATCGTCAGCGCAGCACTCCAGCAGAACCGCCGCGCCGCGGTGCTCGGGGTTCGCAGTTTCGGCAAGGGCTCGGTTCAGACGATCTTCACGATTCCAAATCATGGCGCCCTGCGCATGACCACCGCGCTGTATTACACGCCGTCCGGCAAATCGTTGCAGGATTACGGGGTCGAACCCGATGTCACGGTTCATGAGACCGACAACCCGAAGGATCAGTTTCCCAAGATCCGCGAATCCGATATGCCGAACGCGTTCCACAATCCGTCCGGGTTGAAGGCGCCGATTCTGCCGCCGAAGTTGATTCTGCCGCCGATCGCCAAGGATATCGCGCCACGTCC
>DASVGZ010000434.1:0-2974 GCA_036379275.1 Acidiphilium sp.
GTCGCCGTGGTCGCTCGGCTGGCAGATCATGTACTATTCCAATAACGGGCCCGAGGCGTGGTATCTGAACGCCAACTCGGCGGGCGTCATGGCCGGCATCACGCCGACCTGGCAGAAGGGCCATCTCTTCGTCCGTGGCGAAGTCGGGTTCATGCACCTGACCCAGATCGGCAACAACTGGAACACCACACCTTCCGGCTCCACGATCATCACTGGTCATGCCGCCGGTTTCGGCAGCAGCGGCACCGACCGCAATCAGGTCCTGGCGGCTCTCGAAGCCGGCCTCGTTTTCTGATCCTGCACGGCGGGCCGCGCGAGCGGTCCGCCATCGCCGGCAATTCAGGCCGGCACCTTTTGTTTGCGACAATTCGGGCCTGACGCGATTCCTTCCAGATCGAGGACAATCCAATGGTTGACAGGTTTACCCCCTCCCGCCGCACGCTTCTGAAACTGACCGGAGCCGGTGCCGCCGCCGGTCTGCTCCCGTCGATCGGCCGCGCCGCCAGCAGTGCTTCCGGCGGCGCTACCCCGGCGCTGATCAAGGCGGCACAGAAGGAAGGAAGGCTCAATACCATCGCCCTGCCGCCCGACTGGGCGAACTACGGCGAGATCATCGCCACCTATCAGAAGAAATACGGCGTCACCATCCGCAACGCCGCCCCCGACGACAGCTCCGCCAACGAGTTGCAGTCGATCCGCTCGCTGCGCGGCCAGTCTCGCGGGCCGGACGTGGTCGATGTCGGCCCCTCCTTCGCGCTGACCGGTGTGAAAGAAGGATTATTCCAGCCCTACAAGGTCGCGACCTGGGACAGCATCCCCGACACCATGAAGGATCCGGGCGGTCTCTGGTATGGCGACTATTTCGGCCTGATCACCTTCGGGGTGAACCGCTCGGTTGCAAAAACCGCGCCGAAGAGCTGGGCCGATCTCAAGAAACCCGAATACAAGGGCATGGTCTCGCTGAACGGCAGCCCGCTCGGCGCCGGTGCGGCCTTCGCCTCGGTGATCGCCGCCGCCCTCGCCAATGGCGGCTCGCTCGACAACATCATGCCGGGCATCGAATACTTCGCCGAACTCTCCAAACTCGGTAATTTCAACCCCTCCGCCGCAACCGCCGCAAGCCTGGTCTCCGGCCAGACCCCCGTTGTGGTCAACTGGGACTACCTGAACCTCGCCGAGGAAAAGAAGGCGAAGGGAATGACCCAGATCGACACCATCATCCCCGACGACGCCAAGCCTTATGGCGCCTATTACTGCCAGGCGATCAGCAAATACGCGCCGCACCCCGAGGCCGCGAAACTCTGGATGGAATTCATCTATTCCGATGAAGGCCAGATTCTCTACCTCAAGGGCTTCGCCCATCCGGCCCGCTTCTCGGAAATGGTGAAGGCCGGCAAGATCCCGCAATCGCTGCTCGCGTCCCTGCCGCCGGCCAAGCCGTACAGCGAGGCTCTGTTCGCGACCGATGCCCAGACCAAGAAGGCGCAGGCCCTGCTTTCCGCCAACTGGACCAAGATGGTCAAGGCATGAGCCAGCCCGCTCAGCGGGCCGATGAACTGGACCAGGCTGGCCCGATCGCGGGCCGGCCATCTCGACGGGTCGGTATGGAGAGTGTTCTCACACTCGCCTTCATCGGCCCGTCTCTGGTCTATGTCGCGGCGTTCCTGATCCTGCCCACCCTGATGTTGCTGGCGGAAGCCTTCACCGGCAAGCACGGGATGACGCTGCAATATGTGGCGGCTCTCGGCGAGGGCTCGACGCTGGTGACCTTCGAGAACTCGATCATCCTGTCCGCGCTCGCGGCGCTGGTCGGGCTGATTGCCGGCGGCCTCACCGCCTATTTCGTGATGCGGCCGGGAATGCCGGCCGGGTTGCGCTCGGTGACCACCACGTTCGGCGCGGTCGCGGCGAACTTCGCCGGCGTGCCGCTCGCCTTCGCCTTCATTGCGACCCTCGGCAGCCTCGGCATCATCACGGTCTGGCTCAAATCGATCGGGATCAATCTCTATGGCATGGGCTTCAACCTGTATTCGCTCTACGGGCTCGTCATCGTCTATGCCTATTTCCAGATTCCGCTGATGGTCATCGTGATCACCCCGGCGATCGAGGCGCTGCGCCGCGAATGGCGGGAAGCAGCCGAGAATCTCGGCGCCTCGGCCTGGGATTACTGGCGCCATGTCGGCTTCCCGATCCTGCTGCCATCCCTGCTGTCGGCCTATATCCTTCTGTTCGGCAACGCGTTTTCCGCCTATGCGACGCCCTATGCGCTGACATCCGGCATCATCGCGCTGGTGCCGATCGAGATCAGCAATGTGCTGTCCGGCAACGTCATGGTCTCGCCGCAGACCGGGGCCGCGCTCGCACTCGGGATGATCGTGGTGATGGTGGTGATCATGGGAATCTACCTGGTCATCTCGCGCCGGGTCGGCCGCTGGGTGAAACGATGAGCCGGCGCCAGTCCACCCTGATCCCCAAGGCCTGGCTGATCTTGGTCGGACTCTATTTCTTCATCCCGCTGATCGCGACCGGCATTTTCAGCCTGTGGGAAGGCGGGGACCGCTACGGCTTTTCCGCCTATGTCGCCCTCGTGCATCAGGACAAGCTGTGGGAGAGTCTGTTTCTCTCGATCCGCCTCGCGGTCGAGACCATTCTGGTCAGCCTCGTTGTTCTGGTGCCGGCGGTATTCTGGCTCAATCTGCGGGTGCCGAAACTGCGTCCGCTGTTCGATTTCCTCTCGGTGCTGCCGTTCGTCGTCCCGCCGATCGCCCTGGTTGCCGGCCTCACGGCCGTCTACACCGGGCCGGACTGGTTCGTCGGCACGCCCAACTATCTGGTGGTGCCCTACGTGATCCTCGCTTTGCCCTATACCTATCGCGCACTCGATCTCGGAATGCGCGTGCTCGACCTGAAAACCCTTACCGAAGCGTCACAGAGTCTCGGCGCCGGCTGGAATACACTGATCTTCCGCGTCGTC
>DASVGZ010000435.1:0-3259 GCA_036379275.1 Acidiphilium sp.
TCAGGCTCGGCGCTGGTCGAGCCCTGGCGGATTTTCGCTCCCGACGCGCTGGAGCGCGCCCGGGGCGGCTACGTTCTGATCCGTGACATCACCTGCCGGCTGTTCGGTTATCACGGCAAACGCAGCTTCACGGCGTTTTCCTTCGATCACATGTTCGGGTTCTGAATTCATTGCAATCCGACGGCGGAACGCTCGCGGCGGCAGAAAAAATCCGTTAATGGCATATAACATGCGGAATAACATGCAGCGTCCGAAGCCGTTTCTCCGGATCGTGGCCATCGTCGTCGCGATCGTCATTCTGGTGCCGATCGCCGTTATCGCCGTTCTCGTCGCCACCTTCGATCCCAACGCCTACAAGCCGCAGATCGTCGCCGCGGTGGAACGCGCGACCCACCGGCGCCTGACCATCGCCGGCCCGCTGCGCATGAGCGTATCGCTGGTGCCGACGATCTCCGCCTCCGGCATCACTCTCGCCAATCCGCCGGGCTTCCCCGACGCGGACATGGCGACACTGAAACAGGTGCAGGCGCAGGTCGCGCTTCTGCCGCTGCTCCGCCACCGGATCGACATCGTCAAGCTGACCCTGGTCGATCCCGCGATCACCCTGGAATACGACGCCACCGGAAGGCCGAACTGGCTGTTCGGCGAACCTCCGTCGGAAACGGCGACCGGCGCGCAATCGGTCACCCCCCGGCCGGAAGCCGGCCAGAACGGCGAAAAGAGCGGCGAAGGACAGAAGATCGCCCTGCAATCGGTCTCGATCGTGAATGGGACGATCACCTACAAGCCGCCGGCGGAGCGGATTCCGCTCGACTCCGGCGCCGTGCGGACGACAGGGGCGGCGCAGCCGATGACCCTGGCGATCGCACGGTTTACCGGCCAGGCCGATTCGCTCGATGCACCGCTGAATGTGTCGATGCAGGCCCGGTATGACAGCGCGCCGTTCACCCTGACCGGCACGGTCGGACCGGTCGCGCGCCTCACCGGCGCGGGCGGAAGTGGTCCGTGGCCGGTGGATGTCACGCTCGGCGCGGCGGGCGCGCAACTGCACCTGAAAGGCGGCATCGCCCATCCGCGCCTGCTGCGCGGCTATGCGCTCGATCTTCACGCCAGCATCCCCGACCTTGCCGCGCTCGATCCTTATCTGGGCGGGCTCTATCCAGGCGTGGCCGGCGCCGGCAAATCCATCCTGCCGCCGCTCCGTTCGGTCGATATCAAGGCGCAGATCACCGAGGCCGCTTCGGGCGAGTTGCCGGCGATCAACAATGCCAGCGTGACAGCCGGACAGTCCGATCTCGGCGCCTGGCGCAAGGGGTTGTCGATCTCGTCGCTCAACTTGACCATGGCCTCGCTCGACCAGCCGCTCACCGTGGCGATGGCGGGACAGTATCAGGGCAAGACGCTCGGGCTCGAAGGCACGGCGGGACCGCTCGGCCCGATCCTCACGGCCGCGCTCGACGGAACGAAACCGGCCAAACCGGGTGACACCGCCGATATCAGAAGTTTCGGCGTCAACCTCGCCGCCAGGGTCGGCGATGCGCAGTTCGGCGTCACCGGCGGGATCGCGACGCCACGGAAGCTCGCGGGCGTCGCCCTGAAGCTGACCGCGAAAATTCCGGACCTCGCACAGCTTTCCGACCTTGCCGATACGCCTCTGCCGGCCCTGACCGATATCGGCCTGTCGGGCCTGCTGACCGATCCGGGCGGCCAGGGGCTCGACCATGCGATCGGGCTCGACAGCCTCGCGGTCAGTTCGACCCAGCTTCAGTTCGGCGGCGCGCTCAGCCTGAATTTCGTGAAAACGCCCGATTTGCAGGCGGTGATCAATGCACCACGGGTCGATCTCACCGCGCTTCTGAAGGCGATGCCGAAACCGGCCGTCGCGCCGGCCAATCCGGCACCGGCAACGTCCTCCGCTCCAGCCACGAGCGCACATGCCGGCACCGGCCCGATGATCCCGGCGACGCCCCTGCCCTTCGGCCTGCTGCGTCGGGGCAACGGCAATGTCGAACTCACCATCGGCAACCTGACCTATGACGGCGCGAGCTATGACGCGATCACCGCGCACGGGCTGCTGCATAATGGCGTGCTGACGATCCGGCCGATCAGCATGCAGTCTCCCGGCGGCTCGGTTTCGGGTACGCTGGAAGTCGACGCCGCCGCCAATCCGCCGCGCATCCATGTCACCGAGGCAGCACCAGCCTTCCGCCTCGCCCCGCTGCTGACCCTGCTCGGCCTGCCAAACTCGGCGAGCGCCACGGTTCAGCTCTATGCCGACCTTTCCGGTCAGGGGAACACGCCGCGCGGCATCGCTTCCACTCTCGGCGGCAAGCTCGGCCTCGCCACGGTGAATGGCGAGGTCGACGGCGCCCTGCTCGGCCGGCTGCTGGGCGGTGCGCTCGGCTCCGTCGGCCTGCCGGCCGGGCTGGTCGGAGCCCAGGGACCGGTGGAGGTGCGATGTTTCGCGACCCGACTCGACGCCGAGCGCGGCCAGGCACGGATTGCCGCGCTCAGCCTCGATTCCAGCCGTGTTGCCCTTACCGGCACCGGCACGATCGATCTCGGCGCCGAGCGGCTCAACCTGATTCTCCGCCCGCAGGTACGGGTCGGCAATGGCAGCGCGCCGGTGCCGGTCGCGATCCGCGGGACGTTCCGCAACCCGAAACCCGGCGCTGCACCGCCTGGCGCCTACAGCGCCACTGCCGCTGCTCTCGCGCAGCGACTCGGCCATTCCAACGGCGGCACGATTCTCGGCCAGTTCGCCCAAAGACTCGGAATCGATCTCGGCGGCGATGCGCCGGCTCCGCCGGAAAGCTGCCGGGGCGCCCTGACATTGGCGCGGATGGATCATCCCGGCCCGATGCCCTCCGCCGCGACGGCCGGAGTGACGCCGGCCCAACGGGCGGCACCACGCAGCGGACCGCAAAACCTTCTGCAATCGCTGTTCAGGTAGGAACCCATGAAACGGTTCTGGCAATCGGCCGTCCCCGTCGTGGCGGGAGACGGATTCGGCGTCAGCCTTGACGGCAAGCCGGTTCGCCTGCCCGGCGGCGCGCCGCTCGCGGTGCCGTCCCGCCCGCTCGCCGAGGCGATCGCCACCGAATGGCAGGATGCCGGCAAAACCGTCATGCCGGACGATCTGCCGCTCACCCGGCTCGCGGGCACGGCGATCGAGCGGATCGCGCCGGACCCGGAGCCGGTCCGGGCCAGTCTGCTCGCCTATGGCGGCTCCGACCTGCTCTGCTATCGCGCCGAAGCG
>DASVGZ010000436.1:0-7613 GCA_036379275.1 Acidiphilium sp.
AGCGCCAGTGGCAGGAGCAGCGCATCCTCGCCCGCACGTCGCCAGCGTCGGCGGCGTGCCGCGCGGCCGGGACCGGGTGATGGGGCGGAACCGCTCATGACCCGATCCTATCACGCACATCCCCGTGAGGAACAGGGATCAGGGATGCTGGTCGTTCCGGTGCTGCTCCTCCGGCTTGGGTTGCGGATGATGTTGCGGAGCCGGCGGATGGTATTGCTGTGCCGGCGGGCGTGGCGCTGCGGGTGCACGATACTGCTCGGGCCGGGGCTGTTGCGCATGGTTTTGCTGAACCGGCGGGCGCGGCGTTGCGGGCGGACGATACTGCTCGTGCCGGGGCTGCTGCGCATGGTTCTGCTGAACCGGTGGAGGCGGCATATGCGGCATTCCGGAATGCTGCTCGTGCTGCGCTTGCGGCGGGACCGGCGGCCGGCTGGTCGCGGGAGCGAAATGTTCCGGAGAGGGATGTCCGGCGGCCGGACGGTTGGGCGTCGTCCGGATTTCCGGCCTTTGGGCCGATTCGCGAACCGGCCCCGGATGGGCCACCGGCAGGCCACGCTCGGTGGCGAAGGGGGCCGGGCGCGGCGCCGGCGCCGGCGCGCGGTGGGCGAGCGAAGCCGGCGCCGCCGGCAGCCGCCCGAATGTCGGGGCGGAATGCGGCGCGCCATGGGAACCCGGCTGGCCGTTCGGTCCATGGTTCGGTGCCGACAGCGCATTGTGCGCGGCCCCCGGTCCGGGATGGAACGCCGCCGGCGGCACCATCCGCGCGGATGCCAGAACCGTGTGAGGCGCCGGGTGGGCGAAACGCGCCACCGGATCGCCCTGGCGCATCGCCGAGGCCGGCATCACCGTCGCGGCGCCCCGGTTGATCAGCCGGGTCGGACCGTAATTGTTGATGACCGTCCGGTTGATGATCGTCGTCCTGTTGATGTTGACGATCTTGTCGACGTTGCGGACGTTATAATAATTGACCTGCCGGATGTAGCGCGGCGGGCAGTGATACCACGGCAGGTAGGGCTCGCCCGGTGCCAGAGGCACCCAGCCGATCGAACCGGCGGCGATCGCCCCGGCGGTGATTCCCACGCTCAGCGACACGCCCGAGCCGATGCTGAAAAAGCTGACCAGCGCCGGGGCATAGACCGGCTGGTAATAGGCGGGCGCGGCGTAGGGAACCGGCGCTGGCGCCCAGCCCCAGCGGCCGCCGTACTGCACCCAGCGCCCGTAGTGGAACGGCGCGAAACCCCATGGATCGGCATCCACCCAGGTCCAGCCCCATGGCGCCACATAGGCCCAGTGGCCGTCGCGATAGGGCACCCAGCCGGGCGCGACCCGCGGATACCAGATCGCGCCGTATTGCGGCGTCCGGGTCCACGATCCGTATTGGGCGAGTTGGTAGGCGCCGGTCATCCGGTTGACCACCGGCGGAATATAGGCGGGCGGCGGCGCCTGGCGCACTTCGAGCATCCGCATGGTGAACGGATCGCGCTGCGCGCCGCCGAGCGAGGCGTTGACCGGATTTGCACCCGAAAGCGTCGCGGTCTCTCCGGGGCCGATATCCAGCGATACATCCTGCCCCTGCATCACGGCAGCGCCATTGATCACGGTCACCATGGTCGGGTCGTTCTGGTCGCCGGCCAGAATATCGTAGCGCCCGTTCCGGGTGATGGTCACCGCTCCGCGCGGCGTGGTCACCACATAGCTCGCGCCGGGGGCAAGATCGCGCAGGTCAAGAAACACCTCGCCCTGCGACAGGGCGGCCTGCACCGTGTTCGGGTCGATGCTCGTCACCTGGAACTCGGTGCCGCCGGCAAGAGTGACCCGGCTCCAGTCGATCGCGATCGCGGCCTGTGCGTTCGGCTGGGTATAGAGCGCGTCGCCGCTGATCACCGGGTAGTTCAGCGCCGCCTGGGTCCAGCCGCCGGTCGCCGACCCGTCGAACGAGACCGGGCCGTCGATTGCGGCAATCTGGCCGACCCGGTCCGGCGGGGCGGTTTCGGTCTGGGCACGAGCCGTCCGCAGGGCCGGCAAGGCCAGGCCGATCGCGGTGGAAAAGGCGAGGATGAAGCGGATGCGAGAGCGCATGGCTGTGTTCCGGAACAATTGGTAACGGTGATACAACGACCGCACTGCGGTCCAATATCGTCCTTATCGCGGCAGGATGATGGCAGCCGGTTTCCGGATGTTACAATTCGGGCATCCGATCGCCTCATCCCTGCCACAACCGGTTGCCTATATATCGGGCAGGTTCAACGAGGTGCGATCATGAAACCGAGGTTCCGAAAGCTCCTTCACGCGGCTTGCGTGGGTGTGGCGTCGCTCGCCCTGTCGGGCTGCGTCTACTACCCCGGCTATTACGGTTCCGGCTACTATAGTTCCGGCTACGGGTATGGCGGCGGCTACTACGCACCGCCGGTCTACGGCAGCGTGACCATCGGCGGCGGCTGGTGGGGCGGTGGCGGCTGGGGCGATGGCTGGCATCACGATCACGGCTGGCATCATGGCTGGGATCATTGAGCGGCATCGCAGGTTCCCGATGCGTCCCCTTGCCTTTGGCAGGGTTCATCCCCTATATGCGCTGCAACAGAACGGGGCTCGTAGATGCGGCGTGATCGTCGCCGGCCCGGTTCACTGGATGTATCTCCCTCCATAGCCGGGGTGGCATCCAAGGTTGGCTCCGGTCGCAATACCGGGCGCTTTACCGGGTAGCTGTTCTACGCACGCTTCCTTCAACCTTGTTGTCGCCCTGCCGGCGTGCCGGAGCGGCGATCCTGAAAGCGTTGTCTTGACCCTCTTTACCGAACTCGGCCTCGCCGAGCCCGTGCTGCGCGCTGTCGCGGCCGAATCCTACACCACCCCGACCCCGATCCAGGCCCAGGCGATCCCCGCGGTTCTCGCCGGCGCCGACCTGATCGGCATCGCCCAGACCGGCACCGGCAAGACCGCCGCCTTCGTCCTGCCCCTGCTGCACAAGCTCTCTGCCGGCAACAAGGCGCCGGCGGCGCGCACCTGTCGCGCCCTGATCCTTGCCCCCACGCGGGAACTCGCCCTGCAGATCGCCGAAAGCGCCCGCGCCTACGGCAAGTTCATCCGTCCGCGCATCGCAGTGGTGATCGGCGGCGCGAAGCCCGGCCCGCAGGCGCGCCAGTTGCAGGCGGGGCTCGACATCGTGGTCGCGACCCCGGGTCGCCTGCTCGACCATATCGGAACCGGCGTTTTCCGGCTGGATGCGACCGATACGATCGTTCTCGACGAAGCCGACCAGATGCTCGATCTCGGCTTCATTCCGGCGATCCGCCGGATCATGGCGATGTTGCCCGCGAGGCGGCAGGCTTTGCTGTTTTCGGCGACCATGCCGAAACCGATCCGCGCTCTGGCGGCGGAATTCCTGAACAATCCGCGCGAGATCGCGGTCACTCCGGCCTCCCGTCCGATCGACCGGATCGACCAGCAGGTGATGCTGCTCGATGCCGGTGCGAAGCGTGCCGCGGCGGTAACCCTGCTCGCCGACCCTGCGGTCGAGCGCGCGATCGTGTTCACCCGCACCAAGCACGGGGCGGACAAGCTCGTCCTTCATCTCGAAACCTCTGGCATCGCGGCAGCGGCGATTCATGGCAACAAGAGCCAGAGCCAGCGTGAACGCGCGCTCGGGGCGTTCCGTGACGGGCGCATCCGCATTCTGGTCGCGACCGACATCGCCGCGCGAGGCATCGATGTCGATGGCGTGTCTCACGTCGTCAACTACGAATTGCCGAATATCCCGGAATCCTACGTCCATCGCATCGGGCGCACCGCGCGCGCCGGAGCGAGCGGAATCGCGGTGTCGTTCTGCGAACCGGCGGAACTGACCTATCTGCGCGACATCGAAAAACTGATTGGCCGCCATCTGGTTC
The DNA here is from genome assembly GCA_036379275.1 of Acidiphilium sp. Lineage (GTDB taxonomy): Bacteria > Pseudomonadota > Alphaproteobacteria > Acetobacterales > Acetobacteraceae > Acidiphilium. The sequence goes on from DASVGZ010000436.1 coordinate 3,888, forward strand.
CCGGCGGCGCGGTTCCACAGCGTGGCATCCAGCCACCGCATCTCAACCGTGCGGGCGGGCGCAATCATGGCCAGAATAACGGCCAGAATAACGGCCAGAATCGTGGACAAAGCCACGGCCACGGTCCGGCACAGAAGCCGGGAGGGCAGAAGTCGGGGCGGCATCAGCATCGCCGGCCGGATGCCGGCGCGCCACGGGGCAACCGGAACCATGGTGAGCGCGCGGCGGCGAGCCGCGCCTGATCCGCTACCGCGCGGCCTGCTGTCTCAGATCAGGCCGCGCGGCCGTAATACAATGCTGATACATGGGTCGCCTCGGCGAAGAACAGCCAGCGTTCGACGAACAGCCCGATGCCGGTGACGATCACCGCGAGCGGCGCCAGAATCTCCGGCGCGATCCTGAACCCCGCAAGCAGGCTCAGAATAATCGGGATCGCGAAGGCGACGGCCAGAACGATCCGGCGCAGCTTTCCCGCGTGCTTGCGCGCGATCTGGTAGCCCATCTCGCGCAGGATGTAGTTTTCGGTGAAGTGCGGCTGGTCCAGCGGCGTAACCTTGCCGAACGCGGCAAGGCCGGTCGCCGAGGCGAGGGTCGCGAGCGGCGTCTGTGCATCGATATGGTGCCAGTAGGCGAGCTTGGCGCCGCCCGCGACGAAACCTGCGGCAACCGCGATCGCACTGACCGCCCAGGCCGGGCCGCTGGATGCGCCGAGCACGGCGGCGAGCAGAACCGCCCCGGAAAACAGTGCGAAGATCAGGTAGTCCGGTGCGGTATGAGGGTTGTGCCACTGGCGGATCGGCTTCAGGCTCGCATAGATCATCGCGGTGCAGAACACCGTCGCCAGACCCATCACCGCGGCAAGCAGCCCGATCGCGCGGGTCGCTGCCGCGTCCGGGCCGAGAAACCACCACAGCAGGGCGAAGGCGATGGCGGGCGGGTAGGTGAGAACCGAAACGACCCCCTCGCGCGACAGCCACGACGACCGCCACTGGCTGAACGCGCGCCAGGCCCGCTCCGGCCGGCCGAGATGCAGCGTGGAGGCGATCAGCCCCGCGCTCGCGACGACGAGCGCGATCGCGACCCCCACCGGGGCGAACCAGGGCGAGTCCGGCAGCGCCTCGGCGGCGGCGAATATCCCGAGCCAGGCCAGCAGCCCGTAGCCGAAGCCGGTCAGGGTGGTGAGCAGAAGAACGGAACTTGCCGGTGTCATCGCGACAGCACCTTGTCGACGAGGGTGAGCAGCGCCGAGCCGAGTCCGTTGCCCGTGGCTCTCGGTGCCTCGACAGGCTTTGTCGGGATCTGCGCGCGGCGCGGCGGCAGGTATTTGTTGGTCGGCCGGTAGCCGAGTTCCGGCATCAGATCGACGCCGCCGCGCTCGGCCACCAGCTTCGAGACGGCGCTTTCGGGGTCGCCGAGGTCGCCGAAATGCCGCGCCCGTGACGGGCAGGTCGCGACGCAGGCCGGCTCACGCTCGGCCTCCGGCAGCTCGGTGTTATAGATCCGGTCGATGCAGAGCGTGCATTTCTTCATCACCCCGACATCGTCGTCGAATTCGCGCGCGCCGTAGGGGCAGGCCCAGGAGCACAGCTTGCAGCCGATGCAGATATCGGTGTTGACCAGAACGATGCCGTCTTCCGCCCGCTTGTAGGATGCCCCGGTGGGGCAGACGGTGACGCATTGCGGCTCCTCGCAATGCAGGCAGGAGCGCGGAAAATTCACCGTGTGCCCACCGCATCCGCCCCCATCCGTCTCGTAGGAATGGATGCGGTTGAACCAGATGCCGTCCGGCTCCGCGCCGTAGGGGGCACGGTCGTAAAGCGGGGCGTAGTGTCCGCCGGTGTTCCATTCCTTGCAGTTCACCGCGCAGGCGTGGCAGCCCACGCAGGTATCGAGGTCGATGACGAGGCCGAGTTTCTTCGCGCCCGGCAGCGGTTGCGGCAGGCTGGTCACGATGCGGTCTCCTTCGCGCCGTGGCGCAGAATGTCCGGCCGGTCCACCGGAAACGGCGGGGTGAGCGGCGCCATGCGCGGCTGGGTTTCCTCGATCGTGTCCGCCTCGCATTTTTCCAGCCGCACGGTGAGGTCGAACCACGCCGCCTGCCCGGTCACCGGATCGGAGTTGGACAGGCGCCCGGCCTCGCCATCCGCTGGCAGGTATTCCGAGATGATGTGGTTGAGCAGAAAGCCGCGCCGCGCTTCCGGTGCATCCTTGGCCAGGGCCCAGGCGCCCGACCGCTTGCCGATCGCGTTCCAGGTCCAGACCGTATGCGGGTTGACCCCGTCCATCAGCCGGACCTGGCATTTCACCCGTCCGTTGCGCGATTCGACGAACACCCAGTCCTCGTCGGCGATGTCATGCTTCGCGGCGAGGGAGCGGTGCAGATACAGCCGGTTTTCCGAAAGAATCTGGCGCAGCCAGGCATTCTGCGATCCCCAGGAGTGATACATCGGCATCGGCCGCTGGGTGATCGCGTGCAGCGGGAATTTCTGACGATTGGTCAGCGTTTCCTCGACGGGTGCATACCACACTGGTAGCGGGTCCATGACGCGGACGATGCGCGCGCGGTGGCGCTCCGGCGGCAGCCGGTCGCCATGGCCATGACCGGCGAGTTTGAATCGCTGCTGGATCTCGCTGTAGAGATGCAAAACGATCTGATCGTCCGAATCGATGAATCCCATTGCCTTCGCACCTTCGAGATAGGCGCGGTTGGCGTGCTTGTAATAGAGTTGCTCCGGCGGCAGATGATGCTGCCAGAAGCTGTGATTTTCGACATAGCGGCGTAGCTGGTCCGGGTTCGGGGCGCCGCGTCCGATCGCGCTGCCATCCTCGCCGCGAAATCCCGCCAGTGGCCCGATGCCCGGCTTGCGCTCGTGACGCACCATGTAATCGGCGTAGCTCGAATAGAGTTTGTTGCCGTCTTTGTCGACGAAGTTGGGCAGGCCGAGCCGCCCCGCGAGGTCGATCAGAACATCCTGGAACGGGCGAACATCGCGGTCCGGCTTGAGCACCGGCACGCGGATCGCATCGGCCGGCCCGTGCGCCGAGCCGATCGGCCGGTCGAGCAGGGAGATGCAGTCATAGCGTTCGAGATAGGTGGTGTCAGGCAGAACCAGATCGGCGTAGGCGACGGTTTCGGAGAAGAACGCATCGGCGTAGATGACGAAGGGAATCCGGTAATTGCCGTCATCGTCGTGGTCGGCGAGCATTCGCGAGGTCTCGCCCGGGTTCATCGCCGAGTTCCATGCCATGTTCGCCATGTACATGAACAGCGTGTCGATCCGCTCCGGTCCGGCGGCGTGGGCCTCGGCGATGGTCATGTGCATCAGCCCGTGAATGCCGAGTGGCGCTTCCCAGGAAAACGCGCGGTCGAGCCGGATCGGCTCGCCGGCATCGTCCACCATCAGGTCGTCCGGGCCGCGCGGAAATCCCAGCGGCGCATTGGCGAGCGATCCGTCGGGATGGTGGCGGGTGCCGCCCGGTGCCGGGCCGGGCAGAATCGGCTTCGGATAGGGCGATTTGTAGCGCCACGCGCCGGGCGTATCGACCGCACCGATCAGCATCTGCAGCACATGGATCGCGCGGCAGGTATGAAACCCGTTGGAATGGGCGGAAATACCGCGCATCGCGTGCATCGCGACCGGCCGCCCGGTCATGGTGGCGTGGCGGCGGCCGGAACTGTCGATCCAGGGCTGATCGAGCGTGATCGCCTGATTGAACGCGACCTCG
>DASVGZ010000437.1:0-2407 GCA_036379275.1 Acidiphilium sp.
ACCGCGCGGGGGCGCTCGCGGTCGGCATCTGCGGCAAGGATGGCGGGCTGATCCGCGCGCGCAAGCTGACCCGCACGAAGCGCGATCCGCAGAGCGCGATCGAGCAGGCGCTCGATCTCGGCTATGTCGGCGAGCCCGAACATGTCGATGTCCGGGTGATCCACGCGCTGACCGGCGCCGGGCTGATTCCGGTGATCGCTCCGGTCGGGGTGGGCGAAGACGGCGCGACCTACAACATCAACGCCGATACCGCGGCCGGTGCGATCGCCGGGGCGCTGGGCGCCAACCGGCTGCTGATGCTGACCGATGTTCCCGGCGTGCTGGATCGCGACGGCAGGCTGATCGCCGATCTCACGGTGGCGCAGATCGACGCGCTCCGCGCCGACGGCACGATTTCCGGCGGCATGATCCCGAAGGTCGAGACCTGCCTTTCGGCGGTGCGCCAGGGCGTGAAGGGGGCGACCATCGTCGATGGCCGGGTCCACCATGCCTGCCTGCTGGAGTTGTTCACCGAAGGCGGCATCGGCACCCTGATTCACGCGTGACGGCCTGAAAATCCGTTTCGAAAAAGAATGCTTTACCCTGGTTTCGATCGCGGACTAGACTTTGCTGGTAACACGTCCGGCGGAGGCACGATCCGTGATGACGATGTCAGCGAAGGCTTGTCCCGCAGACTCCCCGGCGTTGGACCGGGCCGGATGTTCCTGCTGCGACCCGCCTGAAGCCGAAGCGAGGAACGGGCATTCCGTATCGCGCCGCCGCCTCTTCGCGGCGCCGGCCGGCGTGGGTGCCCTCGCGGTTCTCGGCGCGGCGGTGGCCAGTGCTGCCAGTCTCGGAACGATCCCGTCGGCGTCCGCCGCATCCCCCGTGCCCGAAACGCCCGAAGCGGCGCTCGCCGAACTGATGGCCGGGAACCGCCGCTATGTCGGCGCCCGGCTCGGCATCTGCTCGGAAAATCTGCCCAAGGCCATCGTCGAGACGGAAACCTCGCAGGCACCGTTCGCCGCGATCCTCTCCTGCGCGGATTCGCGCGTGCCGGTGGAACTGGTTTTCGATCAGGGTATCGGCCGGATTTTCGTTACGCGGGTCGCCGGCAATATCGCGACACCGGATATCATCGCCAGCCTCGAATACGGCGTCGCGGTGCTGGGAACCCGGGCGATCGTGGTGCTCGGCCACGGCAATTGCGGAGCGGTGGCCGCGACGGCGGCGCGAAAGGCGGCCCCCGGGCAGATTTCCAGCCTGTACGCCTTCATCCGGCCTGCGGTCGACCGCGCCGGGGGTGATGCCGACAAGGCGATCCGCCTCAATGCCGACATCCAGGCACATCTGCTTGCCCGATCGTCCCCGGTTCTCGCCGAGGCGATCGCAGCGAAGCGGCTGGCGATCACACCCGCCTACTACGATATCGGAACCGGCAAGGTGAGCCTGCTCGCCGCCTGAACCCGACGGTCTCCCTATCCCGTTCCGGTCCGCGTCGGCGCTGCCGGGGCCATCGGGTTGCGGCCGGGAACCCGGTGCCGGTAGGCAAGCGCCTCGGCGATATCGGCCCGGCGCACCGATGCCGCGCCCGCGAGGTCGGCGATGGTCCGCGCGACCCGCAGAATCCGGGTGAAGCCGCGCGCCGACAGTCGCAGCTTTTCCGCCGCCTGCTCGGCGAAGGCCTTGGCATCCGCCATCAGGTCGATCGTGTCGCCCGGCGCCTCGGCATTGGTTGCGGGTCCGTCCTCGCCGGAGCACAACCGTTGCGTCTCGCGCGCCGTGCGTACCCGGGTCGCCACCACGGCGCTCGCCTCGCCGGGCGGGGCGCGCAGCAGCTCGGCCGGTGTCACCGGGCTGATCTCGACCACGAGGTCGATCCGGTCCAGCAACGGGCCGCTGATCCGGCCCTGATAGTCCTCGCCGCAGCGCGGCGCCCGGCCGCAGGCGCGCGCTGCGTCGAACAGGTGGCCGCACCGGCAGGGATTCATCGCGGCGATCAACTGGAACCGCGCCGGGTAGGTGACATGCGCCGCCGCCCGCGCCACCGTGGTCCGCCCGGTTTCCAGCGGCTGGCGCAACGCCTCAAGCGCGGCGCGAGGAAATTCCGGAAATTCGTCGAGAAACAGAACGCCCCGGTGCGCCAGCGAAATCTCGCCCGGCCGCGCCCGGTTGCCGCCGCCCGCGATCGCCGCCGGACTCGCCGAAAAATGCGGCTCGCGGAACGGTGGGCGGGTCACCAGCCTGCCCTCCTGCAACAGACCGGCGACGCTGTGGACCATGCTGACCTCCAGCGCCTCGCGCGGCGCGAGATCGGGCAGAAGCCCGGACATCCGTGCCGCCAGCAACGACTTGCCACCGCCCGGCGGCCCGATCATCAGAAGGTTGTGCCCGCCGGCCGCGGCGATTTCGAGCGCGCGGCGCGCCG
>DASVGZ010000438.1:0-2905 GCA_036379275.1 Acidiphilium sp.
GGTTCAGTCAAAACCCGTCCCGGTCACGGTAAAAATCGATGCGAGAGATACGAAGGAAGACACCACAGCGAACGGCTTCATCAACTGGATGTTTCTGGTCAAGGCCGCTACCGACAAGGACAAATCACTCTCCTATAGTTACGGCCCCGGCCGCATTCTGAAAGATGGAACCGTTGCCGTCTCGGTCTCTGTGAAGCGAGGCGACAGGTTCATGAGCAAAGTCAGTTTCATTTTCCATTTTCATCCTGGCGTGAAGGGGCCGGCAGCCGGTCATGGCTATGCCTCAAAATGGCATTTCAAACCGTTCGACGGAGCAAGGAAATACGTGAGGCTGGAGGCGCACGCCTTTAACAAACTTGATTCCACCATGGTAAAAACCGTAAAAGAAATTGCAAGAAAAAAAAGGACTTAATTCTGAATTGTTTTGCTGTTACCTCCGCAGCCTTCCTCGCCAGCCACGATCGACGATGATCGCCCGCGCCGCGTTATGCCCCGGCGCGCCGGTCACCCCGCCGCCCGGATGGGTTCCCGCGCCGCACATGTAGAGCCCGCGAACCGGCCCGCGATACGCGCCATGCCCCAGCACCGGCCGCGCCGCCCAGAGCTGGTCGAGCGACATGTTGCCATGCATGATATCGCCGCCGATCAGCCCGAATTTCTCCTCCAGATCGGCTGGCGACAAAATCATCGTCCCCAGAACCGACGCCCTGAACCCCGGCGCATACCGCTCCACGGTGTCGAGAATCGTCCCGGCCGCCGCCTCGCGCTCGTCCGCCCAGTTCCGCCCGTCCGGCAGCACCGGCGCGAATTGCTGGCAGAACAGGCTCGCGACATGCTGCCCCGGCGGCGCCAGCGAATCATCCACGATCGAGGGGATCAGCATTTCCACGATCGGCTGGCGCGACCAGCCATGCAGCTTCGCGTCGATGAACGCCCGGTCCATGTAATCGAGCGTCGGCGCGATGATGATGCCCGACTGCAAATGCTCGCCCGGCTCCGGCAGCGCGGTGAAGCGCGGCAGTTCCGCCAGCGCGACATTCATCCGGAACGTCCCCGATCCCGCCTTGAACGCGCGGATGCGACGCAGGAAATCGCCCGGCAGGTCGCTCTCCGCCATCATCCGCTCATAGAGCAGCTTCGGCCCGACATTGGCGGCGATAATCCCGGCCGCGATCGCCTCGCCGCTCGCAAGCCGCACTCCCGCGGCCTTGCCGTCCTCCACCAGAACCTGTTCCACCGGAGTGTCGAGGCTGATCTCGACTCCCATCCCGCGCACCACGTCGGCCATGATCCGGGTGATCGTCCCCATCCCGCCGACACTGTGGCCCCACGCGCCCTTTTTGCCATTCACCTCGCCGAACACATGGTGAAGCAGGACATAGGCGCTGCCCGGCGTATCCGGGCTCGCATAATTGCCGACCACGGCATCGAACCCGAACGCCGCTTTCACAGCCTCGCTCTCGAACCAGCCGTCGAGAAAGCTTCGCGCGCTTTTGGTGAACAGGTCGAGCAGATCGCGCTGTTTCTCGATCCCCATCCGCGCCGGCCGCCAGCCCTGCCGCAGCGCCGCGATAACCGCCCCGATTCCGCCTCCCACCTCGGGCGGTGCCTGAAGCGCAAGCGACCGCAGCACATCCGAGACCGCCTCCAGCGCATCGTAATAGGCCGGCAGAACATCGGCATCGTGCTTCGAGAATTTGCGGAACTCCGCCTGCGTTTTCTCAAGCCCGCCGCCGAGTTTCAGATAACCGCCATCCTCCTGTGGCAGGAAGTTGGAAACCGGCCGCTCGATCACCCGATACCCGTGCCCGGCGAGCCCCATGTCGGCGATCACCTTCGGCTGGAGCAGGCTGACCGTATAGCTCGCCACCGAATTGCGGAACCCGGGATAAAACTCCTCGGTCACCGCCGCGCCGCCGACCACACCGCGTCGTTCGAGAACGCGAACCTTCAGCCCCGCCCGCGCGAGATAAAAGGCGCAGACGAGCCCGTTATGCCCCCCGCCGATCACCAGTGCGTCATATTTCACGTCATTCGCCCTTCTCCGGAGATCCGCGGAATCGTCATCTCCGGCACCCTGTCATTCCGGGCCGGGCGAGGCAATCCGCGCCTCCGTCCGTCAGCAATCTCCTTCAGCACCCGGAGCAGGATCAGCCTTGAAAGCTCCCCGATCCGATTCCGGGGCAGGCAGGCCGCGACGATCGCCGCTGTCGCAAGGCCGCGCGGGCTGACCCGGATCACCAGCCGTTCCTCGATAACGGTGGGTTCGCACGCATGACCGAGATAGCCCTGGCAGCCGTACAGGAAAATCAGGTCGGTCACGCCTCCGGCGATCAGCGCTCCGATCAACCGGGAGCGATGCAGCAGGGAAAGGCCGAAATCCGCGCTACCCGCATCGTTGGCCTGAAAGACCAGATGGGCCACGCGGTCCTGAACGTATCCAAGGCACAGGCTGATCCTGGTCCCGTCCGGCGTTTCCATCCAGGAAACGAACCGGTCTTCCTTGTCGCCGATCACCCCGAGCTTGATCCGTACGATTCGTTCGGGGATCGGTCCCGGCGCATTCCCGGCCGCGAGCCGGACAACATCGCAAACCGGAATCGCGGCATCCGCGCCGCGCCGGAAGACGAATTTCAGCCCCAGTTTTTCGGCCACCGGTTCCGCACGACGGATATTGCGCCGCGTGTAGCGGCTCATCCTGGCATGAAACGCAGCGTAATCGCCCCCGAGCCGGAGAACGTCGCGCGTTTCGGCCTTGATGCCGATCTGCCAGAAATCCCGATCCGGGACCTCGTACCGGAACTCTCCGGTTACCCCCTCACTCTCGCCGTCCCGCAGGATCGCAAGGCGCGCGATATCCGCGCCGGATGCGCGCATGAACCGGCCGGCAGCCTCGGTGACATCT
>DASVGZ010000439.1:0-7650 GCA_036379275.1 Acidiphilium sp.
GGGCTCGCGAGCCTGTTCTGGTCTGTCTCGCCATGGCGGAGCGGGCCGGATTTCGTTCTGATGGCCGGGGCGGGGGCGCTTCTGTTCGCATCGCATCCGGCCAAGCTCGCGGCGACGCTCGGGGTGCTGCGCGGCTTTCTGCTCGGCACCGGGCTCGGGCTGTTCGTCCGTTTTGCTTTGCTGACCCCTGGCGGTGGATTCATGACCGAGGCGCTGATCCTTCTGCCGTTTCTTCTGCTCGGCACGCTCGGCGTGGCCGATGTGCGCAGCCAGGGGCCGGCGACCGGGTATAACCTCGCCTTCATCCTGTCCGCCGATCTGTCGAACCGGACCGATTTCGACCTCGGCGCAGCGCTGAACACCGATTTCGCGATGATCGTCGGCGTGCTGTTCTCGGTCGCGGCCTTCACCGGTCTGGTGCCGATCCGCGAAATGCTGCGCCGGAGGCCGGCATGAGCTTTCTCCCTCCTCTCGCCGAGTTTTCGATTTTCGGCGTCGGCGTTCAGCCTGCGGTGCCGATGCTTCTGCTCGCGGTGGCGGTGACCGATGTGCTGCGCCGGGTCCTGGCCCGGTTCGGGGTCGACCGGATGGTGTGGAACTGGCCGCTGTTCATGTTTGCCGTGTTCGGCTGCATCGCCGGAGGATTGATCCTCGCGATGCCGTCGATCTGAATCGGGTTCCGAAAGATGACCATGCTCGACAAGCCGACACTCGACATTTCAGCGCAGCAGACCACCACGCAACCGGTGACGCCGCCGGCGCCGCGCCCCTACCGGCCGGTGTTTTCCGTGCTGGCGACGATCATCGTGGTGATCGGCGCGGTGTGGCTGGGCGTGCTGGCGTGGAACCGTTACGACACGACGCCGTGGACCCGGGATGCGCGGGTGCGCGTTTTCGCCGTTGCGGTCGCGCCGGAGATTTCCGGGCGAATCGTCGAGGTCGATGTTCATGACAACCAGGCCGTCCGCAAGGGCGAGGTGCTGATGCGGATCGATCCGCGCGATTTCGTCAATGCGCTTGCCGAGGCGCGTGCCGCTCTCGCGGCCGATCAGGCGACGGCGGCGATGGAGGGCGCGAAAGCGCGGGTCGCGCAGGCGGAACTCGATGTGGCGCGCACCGAAGTGCTCTCCCCGGTGACCGGGACGATCACCAACCTGACGCTCCACGCCGGCGATTATGCCCATGCCGGGCAGAGCGCGCTGACCGTGGTGGCGGCGAAACATATCTGGATCACCGCGTATTTCGAGGAGACCGAACTGCGCCGGATCAGGCCGGGAGATGTCGCGCGGGTCAGGCTGATGGCGTACCCGGACCGGATTCTGACCGGGCACGTCCAGGGAATCGGGCGGGGAATTTCGGTTGCCGATACCGAGAATTCGGCGGGCGGGTTGCCGGTGGTCGATCCGGTCTATTCCTGGGTGCGACTGACCCAGCGAATTCCCGTGCATATCGCGATCGACGCCGTGCCGGACGGGGTTTTTCTCGCCGCCGGGATGACCGCGACCGTCAGGATCGTGGAACCGGATCGTCAGAAAAATTGACGGGTTTTCCACGCAGGCATTATACGATCTCGCTTATGATGCGTATTGAGGCTCCCGGACGGCGGACAGTGCCGCATAAGCCTGTGACAGGATCGTGAAGCGCGGGGATAACGTGCGCATCAATTCAGCGGCGCAAAAGCCGAACAGGGATGAGGGCGTATCGAATGTCGCAGAGCGAGGACCAGGGTACCGTCAATTCGTGGCTGCCGCCGGGGCGATTGTTCATTCTCGGGTTGCAGCATGTTCTGGTCATGTATGCCGGCGCCGTCGTGGTTCCGCTGGTCGTCGCGAGCGCGGGGCACCTGAACACGGTGCAGACCGGCTATCTGATCAGCGCCGACATGTTCTGCTGCGGCATCGGCACGCTTCTGCAAGCGGTCGGGCTCGGGCCGTTCGGAATCCGGATGCCGGTGATCATGGCGGTGACGTTCACCGCCGTCACCCCGATGATTTTGATGGTCAACGATCCCTCGCTCGGGCTGCCGGGAATTTACGGTGCGACCATCGCCGCCGGGTTCATTGCCATGGGCATCGCGCCGTTCGCGAGCAAGCTGCTCCGGTTTTTCCCGCCCCTGGTGCAGGGAATCGTGATCACCGCGATCGGGGCGAACCTGATTCCGGTGGGGATCGACTGGGCCGCCGGCGGGTTCGGCAACCCGCATTACGGCGCGCCGGTCTACCTCATCGTGTCGTTCAGCGTTCTTCTGTTCATCATGGTTCTGGCGAAATACGGAAGGGGGCTGATCGCCAATATCGCGGTTCTGCTCGGGCTGATTTTCGGATTCATCGTCGCGATATTCCTCGGCGACGTGCATATGTCCGGCATCGGCGCGGTGAGCTGGTTCGGCCTTGTCACGCCGTTCCATTTCGGTCTGCCCACCTTCCATATCCCGGCGATTCTCACCATGGTGGTGGTGATGCTGGTGACGTTCATCGAATCGAGCGGCATGTTCATGGCGCTCGGTATTCTGGTCGATCATCCGGTCGAGAATAACGATATTCGCCGCGGGCTTCTGGTCGACTGCCTCGCCACCGTCGTCGGCGGCACGTTCAACTCGTTCCCGCATACCTCGTTCTCGCAGAATATCGGGCTGGTCGGAATCACCGGCGTGCGCAGCCGCTGGGTCTGCGCCGCATCCGGCATCATTCTGGTGGCGCTCGGCCTGATTCCGAAAATGTCATTCGTCGTCGCCTCGATCCCGCAATTCGTGCTCGGCGGCGCGGGGATCGTGATGTTCGGCATGGTGATGGCGACCGGAATCCGGATGCTCGCCCATGTCGATTACGAAAAGCAGCAGCATAATGCCTATATCGTCGCGATCAGCCTCGGTATCGCGCTGATCCCGGTGGTAGCCTCGCACTTCTTCCAGGCGATTCCGGAGAGCCTGCAACCTTTCGTGAAAAGCGGCATCTTCCTTGCCGCGATGGCCGGGGTTCTGAGCAATCTCTGGTTCAATGGTCTCGCACCGAAGCACGACGTTGCGAACGGCGATACCGAACCGCCAGCCGGAGCGGAGCCGGCGATGCCGTCGCTGCACTGACGCCGCGCATCCAGATTTTCTAAACGACCAAGACAAATTCAGGGAGACTCTGTCGATGACCATGATTTCGGCGCGCGGTTCCGCGCGGGCCGCACGGACGCTTGCGGCCGCAATTCTGACCCTGGCACCGGCTTTCGCCGTGGCCCAGAGCACGACCGCCAGCACGACCGCGCCGGCAGAGTCGTCCGGCCCGCTGCAATCGCTGAGTGCCGCGCGCCAGCAGTTGAAGAACGCCGGCGTCGATATGTTTGCTTATTACCAGGGCGTTTTCTACGCCAACGTATCGGGTGGAGAGAAGAGAGCGGACATCTATTCCAGCGATGTCGGTTTCGGTGGCAGCCTCGATCTCGACAAACTGGTCGGGATTCCGGGGGGCAGCCTCGATGTCCAGTTCGACTCGCGGTTCGGCGGAATGCCGCAGGGAGTGAACGACCTGACCGGAAGCGGCGTCGGGTTTCTCGGCGGTATCGGGCCGGACAATCACACGAGGTTGACCACGCTGACGTTCGGCCAGAGTTTCGCGAACGGCGCGCTGTCTTACGTGGTCGGGCGGACCACGCTTGCCAATTATTTTGGCACGTCCTCGCTCTATTGCCAGTTCGAGACCTCGCTGTGCAGCAATCTGGTGCCGTTCAACTGGTCGCTCAACAGCAATGAACCGTTCTACCCGATTTCGGTGTGGGCCGGAGAACTGGAAGTTACGCCGAGCAAGCTGACCTATATAAAATTCGGCGCGTCGGAATCGAACCCGGAGCAGTATTCGGGCGGCGGATTCCCGTGGAACGGCGGATGGTCGGTCTCGACCGCGACCGGCGTGTTCATTCCGGTGGAATTCGGCTATTCGAACGAGGATACCGCAGCACTTTATCCGGGCCGCTACGATGTCGGCTATTACTACGATTCCTCGCAGTTTACCGATCCGCGCTACAACACCGAAGGCGGCAAGCTCGCCCTGGTGGGCGGCGCACCGAAGATCGACGGGCCGCAAAGCACGATCTATCTACAGGCGCAGAAGGTTCTCTGGCGCTCCGGCAATGAGAAAGACGCCAGAAAACTCTGGGGATTCGCCGCCGCGCAGTTCGGTCTTTCGGGCCATGAGCCGGTGAAGACCTATTTCCAGCTCGGTGCGGTGATGCAGGGCACGTTCCCGGGCCGACCGAACGACACGGCGGGTGTGCTCGCAACGTATTACGTGTTCAACCCGCGGGTGACCGGATCGGTCGATGACGAGATCGTCGCCGATGGAAAAGCCGGCCATGTATCCAACACCGAGGAGATTTTCGAGGTGAATTATGGAATCGATCTCGGCCATGGCATCAACATCAAACCGTATATCGATCTCACGGTGAATCCTGACCAGTTCCTGTTCGACGTGACGCCGAACCCGAAAAACCGTTACGCTGTCGCGGTTGGTAGCCAGCTTAATATCCAGCTTTGACGGGAACCGGCATGGCGCGACTCTGGATCAGGACACCACTTGGCGGAATGCCGAAAGGCGGCGAGGGCGGGATCGTCGTCGATGGAGGGACGATCGCCGAACTCGTCCCGTCGGGGCGCGAGCCATCGGCACCGGTCGATGATGTTTTCGATGCGTCGCGCCATGTCATCCTGCCCGGGCTGATCAATACCCATCATCATTTCTACCAGACCCTGACGCGGGCATTCGCACCCTCGCTCGACAGGAAGCTGTTCGACTGGCTGGTCGCGCTCTACCCGGTCTGGGCCCGGATTTCCGAGGATGAGTTCCGTCTCGCCTGCCGGGTCGCTCTGGCCGAACTTCTGCTCTCCGGCTGCACCACCGTGTCCGACCATCATTATCTGTTTCCAGCCACGCTGCCGAACGCGATCGATATCGAGATGGAGGAGGCGGCATCGCTCGGGCTGCGCGCTGTGCTGTGCCGGGGCTCGATGGATCTTTCGGTGGAGGATGGCGGGCTGCCGCCGAAATCGGTGACCCAGACGATCGATGTCATTCTCGCTGACGGCGAGCGGCTGGCGAAAAAATGGCACCGGACCGGGCCGGGGGCGATGAGTCAGATAGCACTCGCGCCGTGTTCGCCGTTCTCGGTCTCGGCCGATCTGATGCGCGAAACCGCGCTTCAGGCCGGCAGACTCGGGCTGCGACTGCACACCCATCTGGCGGAAACCGAGGATGAGAACGAATTCTGTCTCGCCCGGTTCGGCAAACGGCCGCTCGATTATGTCGAGGACCTCGGCTGGCTGACCGGTCATACCTGGTTCGCCCATGGCATCCATTTCAACGAGGCGGAGCAGGCGCGGATGGGGCGGGCCGGACTCGGGGTCGCCCATTGTCCGAGCTCGAACATGATTCTGGGGTCCGGCATCTGTCCCGCCTGTGCGATGGAGCGGCGCGGGGTCGCGGTCGGGCTCGCGGTGGATGGATCGGCCTCGAATGACGGGTCGAACATGATCCAGGAACTGCGGCAGGCGTTGCTGTTGCAGCGGGCGGGCGGCGGTATCGGCGCGGCCGGTTTCGCCGACCCGATCCGCTGGGCGACCGAAGGCTCGGCGCGCTGCCTCGGGCGGCCCGATCTCGGTGTCATCGCGCCGGGGTATCAGGCCGATCTCGCGCTGTTCACTCTTGACGAAATGCGGTTTTCCGGTGCGGGCGATCCGCTCGCGGCGCTGATCGTCTGCGGTGCGCACCGGGCCGACCGGGTGATGGTCGGCGGGCAATGGCGGGTGATCGACGGCGCGATTCCGGGGCTCGACCTCGCGGCGCTCACCGCCCGGCATCGTGCGGCGGCGGCGCGGGTCCAGAGGCAGTGAGCGGTCAGCGCGATCTGGTCTGCCGCGCGTTCCGCCAGGCGATGACCGGGTTTTCCACCAGGATCACGCCGATCAGGATCACCCCGATCACGCCGGCCTGATAGATCGGGTTGAAATCGTTGTAGCTCAGTCCGTAATCGACGATGCCGATCACCACGGTTGCCAGCGCGGTGCCGATTACCGAGCCGGTGCCGCCGAAAATGCCGGTGCCGCCGAGAACGACGATGGCGATGCTGATCAGATTCGCCTCCCCCGCCGCATCGGGCCGGGCGGTGCCGAGGCGAGCGGCGCCGACGATGCCGGCGATGGCGGAGACCAGCCCGCACAGCACATAGGTCGCGCCACGCAGCCGGGCGGCGCGCAGCCCGGCGAGATCGGCGGCGCGGTCGTTGATGCCGGTGAGATAGAGCGCGCGGCCGAAACTCGTGCCGTGCTGGAGAAAGATGAAGATCGCGAGCAGAGGCAGGTAGAGCAGGAGCAACTGGAACGGCAGGCCGAGCACGGTGCCCTGTCCGATTCCGAGAAACCAGGGCGACTGGTGGGTGAGGTCGATATTGATGCCGCCGGTGAGCACAAGGGCGAGGCCCTGGTAGCCGAACAGGGTCGCAAGAGTCGCGATGATCGGCGCGATCCTGTACCGCGAGATCGCCACCGCGTTGATGCCGCCGAGAACGAGGCCGGCGAGCAGGGTGAGTGCGATCGCGAGCGGCCATGGAATGCCGGCGACGAGCAGGCGGCCGAGAGTGACCTGGGCGAGGGCGGCGATGGCGCCGACCGAGAGATCGACCCCGGCATCGCCGCCGCAGATCACCAGGGTCTGGCCGAGCGCGATCATCCCGATCTCGACGCCGAACACCGCCATGCTGTCGAGATTCCGGCCGGTGAGGATTTCGGGGTGATTGAAGGCGAATCCGCCGAGGACGAGGATCGCCATCGCCAGAAGGATCAGCGGGCGGGTTTTGTCGAAGCCGGTTGCGTGCATGGTCAGGCTCCCTCGCGCCGGGAGTTGAGGCCGATCGCGATCAGGATCACCGCGCCGAGTGCGACCCCGCCCCAGAACGGCTGGATGCGCAGAAGGACGATGCCGTCATCGACGATCTGCACCACCAGCGTGCCGAGCAGCGTGCCGAGCATGGTGCCGCGCCCGCCGGAAAGCGACGTGCCGCCGAGCACGACGGCGGCGATCACCTGGAGCACGAAGCCGTTGCCGGTCGAGGTCTGCACCATCGGGCTCTGGCCGAGGATCAGGAGCGCCGCGAGGCCGGTCAGCAGGCCGAGGGCCACATAGGCGGCGAGCTTGATCCGTTCCGGCCGGATGCCGGCGAGCCGGGCGGCGTCCTCGTTGTTGCCGAGCGCGTAGATGTGCCGGCCCCGGCGAAAATAACGCAGGAACAGGGCAGAGGCGATCAGCAGGACCAGCGCGATGACCGTGACCACTGGCAGGACCGCGATGTGATCGACCACGAAGATCGTGGTCAGCGACGGCGGGATCGACGTGATCCAGTTGCTGCCGAGAACGATGAACACCGCCATCCGGTAGATGCTGAGCGTGCCGAGGGTTGCGATGATCGGCGGAATTTTGCCGTTGATGATGAGAAGCGCGTTGATGAGGCCGAGCAGCGCGCCGGTGGCGAGGAAGACCGGGATCGTCTCGGCGAGGTTCCAGCCCGCTTCGAAGCAGGTACCGCCGATCGCGGCGGCGAGGCCGAGCATCGAGCCGGTGGAAACGTCGATTCCGCCGGTGAGGATCACCACGGTCATGCCGATCGCCGGGATCA
>DASVGZ010000440.1:0-2420 GCA_036379275.1 Acidiphilium sp.
GTTCGTGACATGTTCGAGCAGGGTAAGAAAAACGCCCCCTGCATCATCTTCATCGACGAGATCGATGCGGTCGGCCGCCATCGCGGCGCCGGCCTCGGCGGTGGCAACGACGAGCGTGAGCAGACCCTCAACCAGATGCTGGTCGAGATGGACGGGTTCGAGAGCAACGAGGGCGTGATCCTGATCGCCGCGACCAACCGGCCCGACGTGCTCGATCCCGCATTGTTGCGCCCCGGCCGGTTCGATCGCCAGGTGGTGGTGCCGAACCCGGACGTGAACGGGCGCGAGCGCATCCTGAAAGTGCATATGCGCAAGGTGCCGCTCGCCGCCGATGTCGATCCCAAGGTGATCGCGCGCGGCACACCGGGCTTCTCCGGCGCCGACCTCGCCAACCTGGTGAACGAGGCGGCGTTGCTCGCCGCGCGCATCGGCAAGCGGGTGGTCGCGATGGCGGAATTCGAGTTCGCCAAGGACAAGGTGATGATGGGCTCGGAGCGCCGCTCTCTGGTCATGAGCGACGACGAGAAGAAAATGACTGCCTATCACGAGGGTGGCCATGCCCTGTGCTCGCTGTCCCAGCCGCAATGCGATCCGGTCCACAAGGCGACGATCATCCCGCGTGGCCGTGCCCTCGGCATGGTGATGAGCCTGCCGGAAGGCGACCGCTATTCGATGAGCAAGGCCAAGCTGCTCGCCGAACTGGTCAAGGCGATGGGCGGCCGCGCCGCCGAGGAAATCATCTTCGGGCCGGAGAACGTCTCCAACGGCGCTTCGGGCGACATCAAGCAGGCGACCGATATCACCCGCCGAATGATCACCGAATGGGGCATGAGCGACAAGCTCGGCATGATCGCCTATGGCGATAACGGTCAGGAACTGTTCCTTGGCCACTCGGTCACCCAGCACAAGAACGTGTCGGAGGCCACCGCCCAGGAGATCGACAGCGAGATCAAGGCGGTGATCGACCACGCTTATTCCGAGGCGAAGCGGATCCTGACCGAGCGGATCGACGATCTGCACCGTCTCGCCAACGGATTGCTGGAATACGAAACACTGTCGGGCGACGAGATCGGCACCGTCCTCAAGGGCGAACCGGTGATCCGCAAGGTGGTAGACGAGCCAGCGCCGGACAGCCGCCGGTCCTCGGTGCCGACCGCCCAGAAACCCGATCTGCCGAAACCCGGCGGCCTCGGTCCGCTCCCGGCGCCGGGCTGAACGTCATCGATCGCCGATAACAAGACTGAACGCTAAAAGCCGGAGGATCATTCCTCCGGCTTTTTTCCTGCCCGCTTTTTTCATGCCCGCGCCGCGCCCATATCCTGACTCGGATGCTGAGGGAGACGGATCATGGCCTTGCGCGTGGCGGCGATCGGGTTGGGGCGGATGGGCACGGCAATGGCCGCGCGGCTGATCGAGCGGGGCCACACGGTCTGTGGCTGGAACCGCACGGTCAGGCGCACCGCCCTGCCGGACGGCCTTGTGCTTCAGGATGATCCGACCTCCGCTATCGCCGCCGCCGACATCATCCTTGTCTCCCTGCTCGACGAGGACGCCGCCGATTCGGTCTATCGCGGCGAGGCCGGCATCCTTTCCGCCGATCTCGCGGGCAAGACGATCATCGACACCAGCACGCTGAAACCGGTGGACATGCAGGCGCTCGCCGATGCGGTCACCGAAGCCGGCGGCAGCTTCATCGCCTGTCCGGTCGCCGGCACCGTCGGTCCGGCGCGCGCGGGCCGCCTGATCGGCCTCGCGGGGGGTGATCCGGCCGCGCTCGACCGCGCGGCCCCGATTCTCGACGATCTCTGCGAACGGGTCGAGCACTTCGACACGCCGGCCGCCGCCGCCGCGGTGAAACTCGCGGTCAACCTGCCGCTCCTCGTCGCCTTCCAGGCGCTGGGTGAGGCGGCCCTTCTGGTTCGCGACCATGGCGTCGACCAGACCCGCCTGATCTCGATCATCGCCGCGAGCCCGGGCGCCGCGCCCGCCATCGGCTGGCGGGCGGAGGCGATCGTCGCCGCGCTACAGGGGCGGCGCGCCGGAGCCGTCGAATTCCCGATCGAGGCAGTGGAAAAGGATCTGCGCCTGATCGACGAGGCCGGCCGCAAGCTGGGCTACAACCTGCCGGTGACCGAGGCGACGCGCCGCTGCACGCACGACGCCGCGCGCGAAGGCTGGAGCGACCACGACCTTGCCGCCCTGGTCGCCTTCAACCTGCGCGGTTGAACGAGCAAATACTTCTTGCTCTCCACCGACCGGTACACATATGATATGCGCATCACATGCGCATGGAACGAACCCGATGGGGTATGACGGCAAGGCACCGAAGCGCCCGATCAATGTCAGTCTGAATCAGGACCTGGTTCGGCAGGCGCGGCACTTCACGTCGAATCTGAGCGGCACCCTGGAAATCCTGTTGC
>DASVGZ010000441.1:0-6708 GCA_036379275.1 Acidiphilium sp.
TGCCGGCGGGGGCTTCGTTGGCTTCGCTCATCCCGCCCATCATGCTAAGCGCGCGCCGATTGCACAAGCGGAGGCGATGGAGATGCGGGTTCTGGTGGTTGGCGGCGGCGGGCGGGAACACGCGCTGGCCTGGAAGATCGCGCAAAGCCCGGCTCTCACCGAATTGTTCATCGCCCCCGGCAATCCGGGCACGGAATCGCTCGGCACCAATGTCGCGATTAATATCGCGATTCCGGCCGATGACATTCCGACGCTGGTGGGCTTCGCCGGTCAGCAGGGTATCGATCTGGTGATTCCCGGCCCCGAGGCGCCGCTCGCCCTCGGTATCGCCGACGCAATGGCGGAGGCCGGGATCGCCTGCTTTGGCCCCACGCGCGAGGCGGCCCGGCTCGAATCCTCGAAGCGGTTCACCAAGGAAATCTGTGACAGCGCCGGCATCCCGACCGCCGCCTGGGCGAGTTTCACCGATGCCGGTGCCGCGCGCGCTTACCTGGCCACCCGTTCGACGCCGATCGTGGTGAAGGCGGACGGGCTTGCCGCCGGCAAGGGCGTGGTGGTCGCCGAAACGAGGGAAGAGGCCGAGGCGGCGGTATCCGACATGCTGGAGGCCGGTATCCATGGAGCGTCCGGCGCGGAAATCGTCATCGAGGAGTGCCTGACCGGCACCGAAATCTCCCTGTTCGCCCTGTGCGATGGCGAGACTGCCCTGTTCTGCGGCGCCGCCGCCGATCACAAGCGGGTGGGTGAGGGTGATACCGGGCCGAATACCGGCGGCATGGGCGCGATCGCGCCGCCGCCCGCCGCGACGAGGGCGGTGATCGAGACCGCCATGGCGACCATCATCCGCCCCGCGCTTGCCGCGATGGTCCGGCGCGGTACGCCGTTCCGCGGTTTCCTGTTCGCCGGGCTGATGCTGACCGAAGCGGGACCGAAACTGATCGAGTTCAATGTCCGCTTCGGCGATCCCGAATGCGAAACCCTGATGCCGCTGCTCGATACCGATTTGTTGCCAATCCTCGCCGCCGCCGCTTCGGGCCGGCTCGATCCCGCAACCGGGCTTGTCTGGAGGGACGGTGCGGCGGCGACGGTGATTCTCGCGGCAGAAGGCTATCCCGGCGCCTATGCCAAAAACAGCCCGATCGATCTTTCCGGCGCGGCGAGCCTGGCGGAGACGAATATCTTCCACGCCGGCACTGTGTGGCGGAACAAGACTCTGGTCAGCGCCGGCGGCAGGGTTCTCGCCGTCACCGCGACCGGGGTCGATCTCGCCGGTGCGATAAGGAATGCTTACCGCGCCGTCGATGCGATCGATTTTTCCGGCGGGTTCTGTCGCCGGGATATCGGCGCTAGAGGGTTGAGTTTCAAATAAAAATCCTGGACCGCCAGAAGGCAGTCCAGGATTTCGTCAGTGGTTTTTGCGTCTTGCTGAAACCGGAAGGACGCTTACCTCAGCTTCCAGCGCGGTGCGAAGCTCGGGTAGGGGGTGTGGGTGGTCTGCACCCACTGCGGTGCACCCGCATTGGACGAAGACCCGAATGTCACGGCGTTGCCGGAGGTCGCCAGGGCTTCCATCTGCGGAGAGAGCTGGGCGATCCGCGGAGCGGTCTGCGTGGCTTGCGGAGCGACCCGCACGATGTGTCCTTGCGGTCCTGCTCCGCCGGCCGCCAGGGCGGTTCCCGTCGCCATCAGGGTTGCGGCCGCCACGGCAGCCATCAGGGTTGTCTTCATAGCCATCGGTGTTGTCCTTTTTGTCGGCGGATCGCCGACCCGTCTGTTCAGGGAGTCCGGTCGGTCTTCTGATTGGCCGTTCCGGGAATGATGGCGATATGGAACCGGGCCCGCCTTTATGGATGACCGCGCGGTGGCATAAAATTTATTCGCCTGGGGTATGGATGGTGAAGGCCGGGTGTTCTCACGCGGCGTCGTGAAAAATGACCCCGAGGGTCATCCGGTGGCCGCCGAGGATGCGGCTGACCCCGTGGCGCATCGTCACCCGATAAGCGCCCCTGCTGCCCGTGACCGGCCGCTGGTTGACCGCGAAGATCACGGCTTCGCCCTGTGCGAGCGGCACGACTTCGGGGCGCGACTGCATCCGGGGACGCTGTTCGGTCATCACGAAGGCGCCGCCGGTGAAATCCTTGTCCGGCGCGCTCAGCAGAAACGCCACCTGGAGCGGAAAGAACAGGTCGCCGTAAAGATCCTGATGCAGGCAGTTGTAATCGCCGGGGCCGTAGGTCAGTAGCAGGGGCGTTGGCCTCGTCTGCCCCGCCGCATGACAGCGGTCCAGAAATTCGCCGTGCTTCACCGGATAGTCGCCCGTATGCCCCAGAGCGGTTTCCCAGCGGTTCGCGATAGGGGCGAGCTTCGGGTAGAACGCGGTGCGCAGCGCGGCAATCGGGTCCGGCAGCGGGTAGTCGTAGTATTTGTATTCGCCCCGGCCGAACCCGTGCCGCGCCATCACCACCCGGCTGCGAAACCGGCGATCGTCCCGATACTGGCCGGCGAGCTCGGCGCATTCCGCAGGCGTGAGCAGGGTGCCGGTGGTTGCACAGCCAAAGGCATCGAGATCGGTCGCCAGTTTCGTCCAGTCGAGGTCGGCGACACGCGCACCGATATCCGGGTCGGGACGATGCACCGTCACAGCGCGCCCTCCCGGCGCAGCAACTCGCGCTTGCGCTCGATCCCCCAGCGATAGCCGCCGAGATCGCCGTTCGAGCGCACCACCCGGTGACAGGGGATCACCATCGCCGCCGGATTGGTGGCGCAGGCCCGGGCCACCGCCCGCACTGCCTTCGGATTGCCGATGCGGTTCGCGATTTCAGCGTAACTCGCGGTGCTGCCCGGTGGGATTTGCCGCAACGCCTGCCAGACCCGCTGCTGAAACGCGGTGCCGCGCACATCGACCGGCAGCTCGACCTCCTGACGCGGTGTTTCCGCGAGGCCGATCACGGTGGCGATCAGACGGTCGAACGCCGGGTCGCCGCCGGTCAGGGTCGCTTTCGGAAACCGGTCCTGCAATCCGTGGACGAGATGTTCGGGGTCGGTACCGAATTCGATCGCGACGACGCCTTTTTTGGTCGCGGCGACCAGAATGGTTCCGAGCGAGCATTCGGCGACCGCGAACCGGATATCCGCTCCGTTCCCACCGTCGCGAAAGGCCCTGGGCGCCATGCCGAGGATTTTCGCCGATCCCTCGTAGAACCGTCCGCTGGAATTGTAGCCGGCGTCATAGATTGCGTGGGTGACGGTGTCGCTCTGGCCGAGTTCGGCGCGCACCCGCTTCGCCCGATGCGCGGTCGCGTAGGCTTTCGGGGTGACGCCGGTGATTTGTTTGAACACGCGATGGAAATGATACCGGCTCAGCCCCGCGGCATCGGCGAGTTCGGCAAGGACGGGGGGTTCCTCGGCGGTTTCGATCCGCCGGCACGCCCCGGCGATGACGGCGGCGTAGCGGTCCGCCCGTCCGGCCTCGTCGGGGCGGCAGCGCTTGCACGGGCGGAAGCCGGCGCGTTCGGCATCCTCGCGGGTTGCGTGGAAACTCACATTCTCGCGCCGGGGCAGCCGGGCGGCGCAGGACGGACGGCAATAGACGCCGGTGGTGCGCACCGCGTAGTAGAACCGGCCGTCGGCTTCGGCATCCCGCTGCACGATGGCGTTCCAGCGTGCGTCTTCAGACTCGGTTTCCGGCAGGGCCGGAGAGGGCAGGGTTGCGATGATCATGTCTCGCTCCAATGGTCTCGATATGGGGCGATCATGGACCCGGCGCATCCCCGCCGCACTCCGGCTCTTGCTTTCGAATTCCGGCGAGCCGGAAAATCCGGTCAGGATGATCCGGTCAAGGTTGGCCGAAATGCGCCGCGACGAACTGGCGCAGTGCTCGCCCGCGATGGCTGATCGCGTTCTTCTCCGCCTTGCTCAGTTCCGCGAAACTGCGGGTCTCGCCGTGCGGAATGAAGATCGGATCGTAGCCGAAACCGCCAGAACCGCGCGGGGCTTCGGCGATCCTGCCATGGCAGAAAGCAAGGTAGGTCGCGGTCTCGCCCTCCGGCGAGGCAAGGCAGAGAGCGCAGGCGAAGGCAGCGCGGGAATCGTCCCGGCTGTGTTCGATGACCGCCGCCATCGCCGGAGCGAAGCCACCGAGTTCGGCGGCGAACCGGGCGGACAACACGCCGGGCGCGCCGCCCATTGCGGCGACCGCGAGCCCTGAATCGTCGGCGAGCGCGCAAAACCCGCTGCCTTTCGCCGCGGCGATCGCCTTGAGGCGCGCATTGCCGGCGAAGTCCGGTGCGTCCTCGACCGGTTCAGGCAGGCCGAGTGCGCCTGCCGCCACGCATTCCAGCTTGTAGGGCGCGAGCAAGGCGTTGAACTCCATGACCTTGCCCGCGTTATGGGTGGCGATGACGAGGCGTTGGCCGGGTTCGAGTCGCATCACGGCGCCATTCCCTCAGGCCGCGTCGATCGCCGCGCGCTGGGCGGCGAACAGGGAAGCGGTTCCCGCCCGCGCCAGCCCGAGCAGTGCAGCGAATTCCGTCTCGCCGAAGGTCGCACGCTCGGCGGTCGCCTGAATCTCGACGATGCCGCCTGAAGCGGTCAGCACGAAATTCGAATCCGCCTCGGCGGTCGAATCCTCGGCATAATCGAGGTCGAGCACCGGAACGCCACCCGCGATGCCGCAGGACACAGCGGCGACCTGGCCGGTCAGCGGATCGCCCTTCAGCACATTGGCCGCGCGCAGTTTGCGGATCGCCAAAGCGAGGGCGACGTAGGAGCCGGTGATCGCGGCGCAACGGGTTCCGCCGTCGGCGTTCAGAACGTCGCAGTCGAGCGTGATGGTCATTTCGCCGAGCAGTGCCCGGTCCACCACCGCGCGGAGCGAGCGGCCGATCAGGCGCTGGATTTCCTGAGTGCGGCCCGACTGCTTGCCGCGTGCGGCCTCGCGGTCGCCGCGCGTGTGGGTCGCGCGCGGGAGCATCCCGTATTCGGCGGTCACCCAGCCCTGGCCGGAGTTGCGCAGAAAGCCGGGCACCCGGCCTTCGACGCTGGCGGCGCACAGAACCTCGGTGCCGCCCATGCGGATCAGCGCCGACCCTTCGGCGTGATGGGCAAAGCCGGTCACGATTTCGACGCGCCGCAGCGCATCGGCGGCCCGGCCGCTCGGTCGTCCGGATTCGGTCATCGGATACTCCTGAATCGTATGGTGTGCTTGATTTCGGTCACGGGATAGCCGAGTCTCACGGTATGGACCAGCCACCGCCGCGCTCGCCGAAGCTGCCGCCCGGACTCGATGCCCGTTCGGCGGCGGTGCTGCGCGAAATCGTCGAACAATATGTCGAGACCGGCGATCCGGTCGGCAGTCGCACCCTGTCGCGCCTGCTGCCGATGGGTCTTTCGCCGGCGACCATTCGCAACGTGATGGCGGATCTGACCGATGCCGGGCTTCTGTTCTCGCCGCATACCTCGGCCGGGCGCCTGCCGACCGACCGGGGGTTGCGCCTGTTCGTCGACGGGTTGCTGCATTTCGGCGAATTGTCGGATGAGGAGCGCGAGCGGATCGAGGCGGCGCTGGCCCAGTCCGGCCGGTCGATTCAGGAGACCCTGACCGAGGCATCTGCCATGCTCTCCGGCCTGTCCTCGGCGGCGGGAATTGTCCTTGCCCCGAAATCCGACGGTTCGGTCAAGCATATCGAGTTCGTCCCGCTCAATTCCGGGCGGGCGCTGGTGATTCTGGTCTCCGCCGACGGCCAGGTCGAGAACCGGGTGATCGAAACCCCGCCTGGCCTGCCGCCCTCGGCCTTGCAGGAGGCCAGCAACTATCTCAACGCCCAGCTCTCCGGGCTTTCACTCGCCGAGCTTCGCCTGCGCGTTTCCGCCGACATGACTGCCGACCGCACCGCGCTCGATACGCTTACCGCGAGCGTGGTGGCAGCCGGGCTCGCGACCTGGTCGGGCGAGGAACGCGGCGGTTCGCTGATCGTGCGCGGCCAGGGACGGCTGCTCGCGGATATCGACCAGGTCGAGAAACTCGGCGCGATCCAGCATCTGTTCGAGCGGTTGGAAGCGCAGGAAACCATGCTCAAGCTGCTCGAACTCGCCGACCGGTCCGATGGCGTGCGGATTTTCATCGGTGCTGAGAGCGGCTTGTTCGGCGCGGCCGGGGTTTCCATGGTGGTCGCTCCCGCACGCAACCGCAGCGACCGGATCGTTGGCGCGATCGGGGTGATCGGGCCGACCCGGATCAATTACGGCAGGATCATTCCGGTGGTGGATTATACAGCGCGGGTGATCGGCAGGCTGCTCGGATGAGCGAGGAGCTTCATTTCGACGATCTGGTCGTGGGCCTTCGGTTCGAATGCGGCTCGGCGACCCTCGACGCCGCCGCGATCAAGGCGTTCGCAGCCGCTTACGATCCGCAGCCGTTTCATCTCGATGAGAATGCGGCGAAGGCGAGCCTGTTCGCCGGCCTTGCCGCGTCTGGCTGGCATACGGCGGCGCTGACCATGCGGCTGCTGGTGGGTGGCGTGAAGCTTGCCGGCGGCATCATCGGTTCGGGAAACGAGATTTCATGGTCGCGCCCGGTCCGGCCGGGCGACGTGCTCACCGTGACCGCCGAGGTGGTGGAAATGACTCCGTCCGCATCGCGCCCTGACCGGGGGCGCATCGTGCTGCGCAGCGAGACCCGCAATCAGAAGGGCGAGGTGGTTCAGGTGC
>DASVGZ010000442.1:0-3716 GCA_036379275.1 Acidiphilium sp.
CTCCACCGTGCTCGGCATGTCGGGATATTGCAGCTTGCAGGCAACCAGACGCCCGTCCGGCAGGGTTGCGCGATGCACCTGGCCGAGGCTCGCCGCCGCCGAGGCCTCGCGGCCGAATTTCGTGAACCGGCTCTCCCAGTCCGGGCCGAGTTCGGCCGCCATGCGCCGGCGCACGAACACCCAGCCCATCGACGGCGCATTGGCCTGCAACTGGGCGAGTTCGCGCGCGTATTCCTCGGGCAAAGCCTCGGGCACCGTGCTGAGGATTTGCGCGACCTTCATCATCGGCCCCTTGAGGCCACCGAGAATGGTGCGTAGATCCTCGGCATGGCGCGACCGGTCGGTATGAATGCCGAAGCGTTCGCCGGCCATCCGCGCCGCGATGCCCGACACCGCGCCGGACGTGCGCGCAAAACGCCGGATCTCGCCAAACAGAGAGCCGCCGGTATCCGCTTTTTCAGCCATCGTTCTCACTGTTCCAGTTCATCGATGAAATCCTCGATCACGCCGAGCCCGCGCTGCCAGAATGCCGGATCGGACGCATCGAGCCCGAACGGCGCAAGCAACTCGCGATGGCGCAGCGTGCCGCCGGCGCGCAGCATGGCGTGATAGCGCGCCACGAAATCCGCACCCCGGCCCCGTGCGGCCTCATCCTGATAGACGGCGTAAAGCGCATTCACCAGACAGTCGCCGAACGCATAAGCATAGACATAGAACGGCGAATGGATGAAATGCGGCACATAGGCCCAGAACATCCGGTAGTCGTCGGAAAAATCGAAAGTCGGGCCAAGGCTTTCACGCTGCACGTCGAGCCAGATCGCGCCGATCTCTTCAACCGGCACCTCGCCCGCGCGGCGGCGCTCGTGCAGGCGCTGCTCGAACCTGTAGAAGGCAATCTGGCGCACCACCGTGTTCAGCATGTCCTCCACCTTCTGCGCGAGCAGCAGCCGGCGGCGCGCGGGATCGGTCTCGGCATCCAGAAGGGCGCGGAACGTCAGCATCTCGCCGAACACGCTGGCGGTCTCGGCAAGGGTCAACGGCGTCTGCGCCATCAGATAACCCTGTCCGCCGGCGAGCACCTGATGCACCCCATGGCCGAGCTCGTGCGCCAGCGTCATCACGTCGCGCGGCCGGCCATGGTAGTTCAGCAGGATGTAGGGATGCGCCGACGGCACCGTGGGATGGGAGAACGCGCCGCCCGACTTGCCGGGGCGCGGCGGCGCGTCGATCCAGGACCGGTCGAAGAAGCGCGCCGCGATCGACGCCATCTCCGGGCTGAACGCATGATAGGCGCCGAGCACCAGCGACCGCGCCTCGCTCCAGCGGATCGGGCGTTCGATATCGCCCGGCAGGGGAGCATTACGATCCCAGTGCTGCAACCGGTCGAGCCCGAGCCAGCGCGCCTTCAGCGCGTAATAGCGATGCGCAAGGCGCGGGCAGGCATCGGTGACCGCGCCGACCAGCGCGTCCACCACCGCATCCTCGACCATGTTGGCGCGGTTGCGCGCGGCGGCCGGCGTTTCGTAGCGGCGCCAGCCATCCTCGATCTCCTTGTCCTTGGCAATGGTGTTGGTGATCAGGGTGAACAGTTTCGCGTGGTCGTGCAGACTCGCGCCGATCGCCCGCCCGGCCGCCTCGCGCACCGTGCGGTCAGGGTCCGACAGGCGATTGAGCGCGGCCGACAGCGTGACCTCCTCGCCGCCGACCGGAAGACGCAACCCGGCGATGGTTTCGTCGAACAGCCGCCCCCACGCGGTGCTGCCGGTCACGTCCTTCTCGTGCAGAAGCTTTTCGAGATCGTCGGCGAGCTGGTGCGGCCGCAGCGCGCGCAGGTCGCGCAGCCACGGCGCATACCGGGCGAGCGCCGGTGCCGACCCGATCAGCGCGTCCAGCGCGGCATCGTCGATCCGGTTGATCTCCAGCGGGAAGAACAGCAAATGCGTGCCGATCCCGGTCACCCGCTCGGTGACGGTCTGGAAAAACTGGCCGGAGGCGGAGCGGGTCGCATCGGCACTGAACAGGAGCTGGGCGAAAGCGTGCAGTTTGCCGAGCCCCTGCCCGATCGCCTCGTAGCGCGCGATCGCGCCGGCCAGATCGGCGCCGTCCATCCCGGCCACGAGGCCGCGGCATCCGGCCTCGAACGCCGCCGCCTCATCGGCGAGTCGGGCCAGATCGGCGCCGATCGCCGGGTCTTCCGTGCCGGCATAAAGATCGGCGAGAGACCATTCGGGCAGCGCCGCGCCGGCATCCGCCCGCACACCGCCGGCCAGGTCGTCAGGTGCGGCTGATGGCCGGGGGTAGAGTGTCCAAGGTTCCATGTCCCGTCCAGATAAGCACTATGGCTGCTTCGTCAAATACTGGCGTTGTAACGCTCGCTTGATTATCAGCGGTGAGCAATGAACTATCGCCACGCCTATCACGCCGGCAACGAGGCCGATTGCCTCAAGCACGCGCTTCTGGTGCTTCTGCTGCGCACGCTCGCCCGCAAGCCGAAACCCCTGCTCGTGCTCGATACCCATGCCGGAATCGGCGCCTACGACCTCGCCGGCGTCGAGGCGGAGAAAACCGGCGAATGGCGGCAGGGAATCGGCCGGTTGCAGGAGGCCGGTCCGCCGGCGCTCGCCGATTACCTCGCCCTGATCCGCGATCCCGGCCAATATCCCGATCAGTATCCCGGCTCACCCGCTCTCGCCCGGGCGCTGGTGGGGCCGGGCGACCGGCTGGCCCTGTGCGAATTGCACCCCGAGGATGCCGCCCTGCTGAAACGCCGGTTTCGGGGCGATCCGACGGTTCAGGTGCATCACCGGGACGGCTATGAGGCGCTCGGCGCGCTGCTGCCACCACCGGAAAAGCGCGCCCTGGTCCTGATCGACCCGCCCTATGAACGGATCGACGAATTCTCGACCCTTGCCTCGGCGCTCGATGCGGCACGGAAGAAATTTCCGTCCGGCGTGTTCGCCGCCTGGTATCCGGTGAAGCATCGCCGGCCGGTGCGCGAATTTTTCACCGATCTCGCCGCGCGTGGAATTCCCGACATGATCGCCTGCGAGTTGCTGCTCCGCCCGACGCTCGACCCGGCGAAACTCAACGGCAGCGGACTGCTGATCGTCAATCCACCCTACGGGTTCGAGACCGAAGCGGCGCCGATCCTGACCGCGCTCCGCACCACCCTCGCCGATGCGGACGGCGACGCCACCATCACGAGGCTCGCCGATGAATGACAGACCGGATATCGCGCCCGACATTGCAGTCGTCGGCGCCGGCGCCTGGGGCACCGCGCTCGCCGTGCTCTATGCCACGCTCGGGGCAGAACCCGGGCGGCGCACCGTTCTGGTCGCGCGCGATGCCGCCCGCGCCGAGGCACTGCGCCGAACCCGGGCCAACCCGCGTCTGCCCGGCATTGCGCTCCCCGATGCGCTCGCCATCGCGGCCACCCCGCCGGAGGCCGGGATCACCCTGCTCTGCCCGCCGTTCCAGCATCTGCGCGAGACCATCGCCCGGCTGCCTAAAGGCGGTTCGCCGCTGGTTCTGTGCTGCAAGGGGGTGGAGCGGACCAGCCTGCGCCTCGCTCCCGAAATCGCCGCCGAATCCGCGCCGAACCGCCCGTCCGCCCTGTTGACCGGCCCGAATTTCGCCCATGAGATCGCCGCCGGCCTGCCGGCCGCCTCGGTGCTCGCCACCGCCGACGCCACATTGCGCCGTACGCTGGTCGAAGC
>DASVGZ010000443.1:0-2169 GCA_036379275.1 Acidiphilium sp.
GCTCCACCGCTCGGCGCCGGCAACGCTGGTCGCCTGGCTTCCCGTCGACGGCACCTGCCATAGCGCAAGCGCGATCACCGCCGCACCCGTCAGCAGGACCAGCCAGCCGATGCGGAGCTCACGCCGCTGCACATAGCCATAGCTGGCGAGGATCGCGGCGAGCAGCGCGGCGCCGAGCAGCCCGAGCACCAGGCCCGGCTGGCCCGTTTGCCGCTGCAACAGCCAGATGCAGGCGGCCGCGGTCGCGGCCATCGGAATTGCCAGGAAATGCTGGAGGCGCTTCATCCACGCACCGGGCTTCGGCAATTTGGTGCGCAGCGCCGGAACGAACACCACCAGCATGAAGGGTATCGCGAGCCCCAACCCGAGCGCCGCGAACACCAGCAGCGAACCGGCTGGCGGAAGCAAAAGCGCGGTCCCGAGCGCGGCACCAAGGAACGGCCCGGCGCAGGGCGTTGCGACGAAGGCGGCGAGCGCGCCGGTCCCGAAGCTGCCCGCCGGCCGCGCCCGCCCGCCCAGCAGCGGAAGCTCGAACAGGCCGACGAGGTTGGCGGTGATCGCGACCGCGAGAAGCAGCAGCAGCATCACCGTCCGCGGGTCCTGCAACTGGAATGCCCAACCCGCTTCGGCGCCCGCGGCCCGGATGGCGAGGAGTACGGCGCCGAGCGCGCCAGTCCCGATCACCGCGCCAAGGCTGTAGCCTAGCGCATCCGCGCGCGCCTCGCGCCGGTCGCCCCCTGCCCGCGTCAGGTGGAGCGCCTTCAGGGCAAGGATCGGGAAAACGCATGGCATCAGGTTCAAAAGGATGCCGCCGGCGATCGCGCCGAGCACCGCCCACAATATCGCGCTCGCGCCAAGGCTGCCGAGTGGCGTGCCGCCGGCAGGGACCATGCCCGGCTCGGCATGGAATTCGAGTCCGCGCCCGTCGCCGAGCGCGATGACGCCTTCAAAGCTCTTGCCCGCCGCACCCTTGAGCGCCAGCTCGGCGACCAGCCAGTCGCCCGAGCGGCGGAAATCCTGCCTCGCCTCATAATCGACGACGCGGTCGGTGACCGCGAAGACATAGGGATCATTGACTTCGACGCTTGCCGGGATCGGAATGGCGACATCGAGCCGGCCGTCCGCCACCTGGAAATGACCGATGGTCGCCAGCGGGCGCGGCAAGGCCTGGCGCCACTGGTCGAACTCGGCGCGGCGCGGCGTGCCCTGCCCGACCGGAAGGTCGAGCGACAGCTCGCCCTGCTCGGGGACGCAACTGCGATCAGTGCAGGCGAGCCAGCGCCCGGCGGCGCGGATCGGAATCGTCCCGCGCGCGCCGGGCGGCACTTTCAGGCGGACGAGCACCGCGTAATCGCGCTCGAACACGTAATTCATCAGATTGGCGATCTCGAGCCGGGTCGGAACCGGATAGCGGAGCGCTCCCACCGCGAAGCCCGTCGGAAGCTGCCAGTCGACGTCCATCGGCAGGCCCGCGTCGCCCGGGTTCAACCAATAGCCGTGCCAGCCGGGCGCCGGCCGCATGTGGATCGCAAGCTCGACCTCCCCGCCCGGCGGCGCCGGTCCTTCGGCGACCAGCAGCGGCTCGATTCCCCGCGCCTGCGCGAGCGCGGGCACGAGAAGGAGGGCAAAGAGGATGAACAGTCGCCTCAGCATCAAACACCCTCTACCGTCATGCTGAACTTGTTTCAGCATCCATTGCCGGAACGTCCAAACCGCTGGTGGAATGGACCCTGAAACAGTTCTGGGTGACGACTAATCGAGATTGGGCCGAAGCCAGCGCGCCGCCTCTTCGACCGGGGCGCCGCGCCGCGCCGCATAATCTTCGAGCTGGTCGCGGCCGATCCGGGCCACTCCGAAATACTGGCTGTCGCGGTGCGCGAAATAGAAGCCCGAAACCGCCGACGTCGGAAGCATCGCATTGTTCTCGGTCAGCGTTACCTCGCCGGGATTGCCGCCTAGCATCTTGAACAGGATCGGCTTGAGCGTGTGATCGGGGCAGGCGGGATAGCCCGGCGCGGGGCGAATCCCATGATATTTCTCGCGGATCAGCTGTTCGTTCGACAGATGCTCCTCGGCATATCCCCACAGGCGGTTGCGGACTTCGGCGTGAAGGACCTCGGCGAAGCTTTCCGCCAAGCGGTCGGCGAGCGCCTTCAGCAGGATGTCGTC
>DASVGZ010000444.1:0-2217 GCA_036379275.1 Acidiphilium sp.
GCCCGCGCCGTGATCCGGGTTGCAACCCGGATCACGGCACCCCCTCACGGGACGCGCCCGCATCTTAACCCAATCTCCAGAGACAATTGCGACGCCGTGAAACGGCGGAAGCAATCCATCGTGCCGCAATCCACCCAACCCTGTCCGAGCCATCAGGCGGGGCAAAGGGCGTTGCCGCCGCCTGAAATCCGGGCGATCATGCCACCCATGACCGTGCGTGACCGTGTGCTGACCGCCGACATGCTGCTTCGCGCGTACCGGCTCGGGCTGTTTCCGATGGCGGAGACGCGACATTCCCAGACCCTGCATTTCCTCGATCCCGAGCGGCGCGGCGTGCTGCCCCTGGATGGGTTTCACCTGCCGCACCGCCTGTTCCGGACCCTGCATACAACCCGGCTGAACATTATCGCCGACCGGGATTTCCGGGGGCTGATCGCGGCCTGTGCGCAGCCGCGCGCCAACCGGCCGGAAACCTGGATCAACGGGGAAATCGAGGATCTGTTCGTCGAACTGCACGATCTCGGTCATGCCCATAGCGTCGAGGTATGGGACGGCGGGCGGCTGGTCGGCGGGCTCTATGGCCTGGTGATCGGCGGCGCTTTTTTCGGCGAGAGTATGGTTTCGCTGGTCCGCGACGCCTCCAAGCTGGCGCTCTGCCATCTGGTCGCACGCTTGCGGCTCTGCGGGTTCGGGTTGCTCGATACCCAGTTCCTGACCGACCATCTCGCCCGGTTCGGCGCAAGTGAGGTCTCGAAGGCGGCCTATCACAATCTGCTCGCCGAGGCGGTGGCGCTGCCGGTGCATTGGGCGAAAGACCTCGATTCCGCCACAATCGCCCGTGAAATCAGGGCGATACGTGATGCCAGCCTGGAGGAACAGGAATGAGATACGGACTTTTGGCAATTTCCGGCGTTGCTCTCCTCGGCTTCGGCATGGCGAGCGCGGCCGCCGCTCCGCGCATGATCCCGGATCATGACGTGATGGGAGTGTACCGGATCGACCAGCCCGGAAAGCCGGCACAGACTTGGCGAGTGCAATATCTGGCAGCGGGCGAGCGGGTGCGCGCGGTCAGCCTGTCGGGCCAGGCTGCCGGAGTCACGATCCTGCTCGACCTCGTTTCGGGATCGGCGAATGTTGTGCTGCCGCAGATGCACGCGGTGGTCGCGGTGCCGGGACTGTCCGATCTGATGCAGAAGGTGATGGACGATCGTGGCGCCCATTATACCGTTCTGGGGCAGGCCACTGTCGCCGGCCATACCTGCACGCGCTATCTGGTGCTGAAACCGAAGGGCGATGGCAGCGCCTGCATCACGCAAGGCGGCGTCGTGCTGGAGGCGCGCGGCAAGGACGATCGCGGTTCGGCGTCGGTGGAAGCACTGTCGATCGCCGATACGCCGCAATCCCCTGCCGATTTCATGCCGCCCGAAGGCTATTCCAGCATCACCTTGCCACCGCAGATGCTTGAGCAACTGCTGGGCGGCTGAGCCTTGCCTCGCCGACCGTCAGAAGACTGCTGACCGAGGCGCCGTTCGCATCCAGAATGGTCAGGCGGTAGAATCCCGGGCCCGGCGGCTGCCATTTCGCACCGCGCAGGGCGGGGATGGACGGAAGCAGGTGCCCGTCGATCATGAAGCTCAGCGGCCGTTCGCCGCCCATGGCGCGCAATTGTACCGGCATCCCGGTCGGCAGAGAGGTTTTCGGCGGCGGAAACAGCAGGGCGAGTTTCTGTCGGGCAGCGGGAGCGAGACTGACCGGCGCATCAGCGAGTCGGATCGGCAGCGGAGCCGGTTTCAGCAGGCCGAAAACGCCGGCGAGCACCGGAAGGGCGGAAAGCGCGGTCTGGTCCGGCAGGGCGCCGCCGACCGGCTCGCCGATCCAGACGCCCACGATATCGTCGCGATTGTAGCCGATCGCCCAGTTGTCGCGGTTGCCGGCGCTGGTGCCGGTTTTCCAGGCGATCCCGGCAGGACCGCCGCCGGGGACCGGCCGGGTGAGAATGCCGGTGACGCTTCGTGCGGCCTCGGATGAAAAAAGACGCTTCCCGGGAAAATGCTGTCCCGCGACGAGGTGCAGCGGCTCGACCGTGCCATCGGTCGCGAGCGCGCCGTAAAGGGCGACGAGGTTGCGCATGGTGATGCCTGCACCGCCGAGCGCGAGCGGCAAGGTCGGGGTCGCGCCGCGCGGCAGGATCAGGGGAATTCCGGCGCTGGCCAGATC
>DASVGZ010000445.1:0-2069 GCA_036379275.1 Acidiphilium sp.
TTTCCGGAGCCGGCAAGAATTCGGTGCTGCACGCGCTCGAGGATCTCGGCTTCGAGGCGGTCGACAATCCGCCGCTCCGGCTGGTCGACACGCTGATCGGCTCGGAAAGACCTCTGGCGATCGGGATTGACGCGCGAACCCGCAATTTTTCGGCGACCGAGGTGATCGAGACCATCAATCGCCTGCGCGAATCGGGACGTGTCCAGCCCGAACTGGTTTTCGCGATCGCCTCGCCCGAAGTCCTGCTGCGTCGGTATACCGAAACCCGGCGACGGCATCCGCTTGCGCCGCAAGCCACGGTCAGCGACGGAATCGAGACCGAGCAGGCGCTGACCCGGCCTTTGCGTGATGCCGCGAACTGGGTGATCGACACGTCCGATCTGCCGCTCGCAACACTGCGCCAACTGGTCGGGCAGCGTTTCGGCGATCACGGGCCCGGGCTCTCGGTCACCCTGGTGTCGTTCGCCTTCCCCGCCGGCCTCCCGCGTGAGGCGGATCTGGTGTTCGACGCCAGATTCCTGCGCAACCCGCATTACATACCGGACCTGCGCCCGCGAACAGGGCTCGACGCGCCGGTTCGTGCTTATATCGAGGCTGATCCTGACTACCCGGAATTTCTCGACCGGATGAGCGACCTGGTGGCGTTTCTGCTGCCGCGCTTCGTACAGGAAGGCAAGAAATACGCGACAATCGCAATCGGCTGCACCGGTGGACGGCATCGGTCGGTCGCGGTCGTCGAGGCTCTGGCAGCCCGGCTGAGGGCGCGGCACGAGCAGGTTCGGGTCGAACATCGGGCGATCGGTGTCGAACAGGTTGAAACTCCGCCTCAGGCGGGCCGGCAGCGGGCGGAGCAAACCGGCCCGCGCACGGCACATTCCGGGCGATCCGGAGTGACACGGAGCACTATGATGACCGGAGCGTTGAAATGATCGGGCTCGTCCTGGTTAGCCACGGCAATCTCAGCGTCGCCCTGCGCGATGCGATGGAGCATGTGGTCGGCCCGCAGCGCAATGTCGCGACCGTATCGGTCGAGGCCGATGCGGACATCGAAACCCAGAGACGCGAGATCGCGGCCCGAGTCGCCGATGTCGATACCGGCGACGGGGTGGTCGTCCTGACCGACATGTTCGGCGGCACACCGTGCAATCTCGCCATGTCGATGCTCAAGCGCCCCGGGGTCGAGGTGATCGCGGGGGTCAACCTTCCCATGCTGGTCAAGCTAGCGAAAATCAGGGGCAGTCAGGGGCTGGCCGATGCCGTGCAATGCGCGGAAGCCGCCGGACGCAAATACATCGCCTGCGGGTCCGAGGTGCTGCAAAGCGCTCCGCCGCGCCGCGCCTGCGGATGAACGACGGGAACGGCGCCTCCTCGACCCGGCTGGTCCAGCAGGCGATCATCCGCAATCAGCGCGGGCTGCACGCGCGGGCAGCGGCGAAGCTGGTCACCCTGGCAGAGAAGTTCAGCGCATCGATCGAGATCTCGCGTGACGGCCAGTCGGTTTCCGCCCAGTCGATCATGGGGCTGATGATGCTCGGCGCCGGGCCGGGCTCGGAAATCGAGATCGCCGCCGATGGCTGGGACGCGAAGGAAGCACTCGCCGCCGTGGTCGATCTGATCGAAGCAGGTTTTCATGAAACCGGCTGACCATGCGCAAGGGTGACGCGCCACCCCGGAAATCCCGCCGCCAGACACGCCTGGACGGAATATCCGTCATGGCCGGAATCGGCATCGGGCCGATCACCTTCGCCGAGGAACCGGCACTGCCGAATCCACGGCAGAAAATCGCTGCGTCCGACATCCAGGCGGAGCTGCGCCAGTTCGAGGATGCCGCGATCCAGGCGCGCAAGCAGCTTGCCAAGCTCAAGGCGCGCCTCGTCGCCCTGCCCGACGAAGCCCAGACCGAAATCGCGCCGCTGATCGAGGCCCATCTGCTCATGCTCGGTGAATCGCGGCTGATGCGGGCGATCCGCACGGCGATCGAGGAACGGCTGATCTCGGCGGCGACCGCCGTGATCGAGGTCGCCGAGGATCAGGCCCGCGCATTCCAGGCACTGCAACACGCCGCCGGC
>DASVGZ010000446.1:0-7600 GCA_036379275.1 Acidiphilium sp.
GGCCCCGTCGCGCGGTTTCTGGATCACTGGCGGCCGGATGCGGCGGTATTCGTCGAATCCGAGATCTGGCCGAACCTGCTGCGCGGGCTGGATGTGCGGAACGTGCCGCGATTTCTCGTCAATGCCCGGCTCTCGGCCCGAAGCGCCGCGCGCTGGGCGAAATTCCCCGCGACCGCGCGTGCCTTGTTCGGCGGGTTCGCCCTGATCACCGCGCAATCGAAGAAGGATGCCGCCGCGCTGCGCAGCCTCGGCCTCGACCGGGTCGAGACGCCGGGCAACCTGAAATTCGCAACTCCGCCCTTGCCCGACGACCCCGCCGCACGTGCCGTCCTCGATGCCGCTCTCACGGGATCCCGGTTTCTGGCCGCGAGCACCCACGACGGCGAGGACGCTTCGGTCATCGCCGCGCATCGCGTGCTGCTCGAACGCCATCCCGACCTCGCCACAGTCATCGTGCCGCGCCATCCCGACCGCTCCGATGCAATCGCGGCTCTTGCCCACGGCCTGCCGGTCGCGCGCCGCAGCCGGGGTGAAATGCCAGTTCGGGGCGGCCTCTATCTCGCCGATACGCTCGGCGAACTCGGGCTGTTCTACCGGCTGTGCCCGGTCGCCTTCATCGGCGGTTCGCTGGTTCCGGCCGGCGGCCATAACATGATCGAGGCGGCACAACTCGGCTGCGCAGCAATCACCGGACCGCATACCGAAAACTTCGCCGAAACCGCCGCGACCCTGCGCACGGCCGGCGGGCTGATCGATATCGCGAATGGCGCGGAACTCGCTTTGACCGTCGGCGGATTGCTCGCCGATCCCGCCCGCATCGAAGCGGTCGGCACGGCGGGAAAGCGCGCCTGCCAAAGGTTTGCCGATCTGCCGGCCCGGCTCGCCTCCGTCATTCTGGGCGCCCTGGCATGATCCGGGCGCCCGAATTCTGGCGGCACAACGGCGCACTCGCGCATCTGCTCGCTCCGCTCGGAGCGGTGACCGCTTCGATCACCGCGCGACGGGTGGCGCGCGCGGGATACGATTGCGGCGTTCCGGTCGTCTGCGTCGGCAATGCCGGCG
Organism: Acidiphilium sp.; assembly: GCA_036379275.1. Classification (GTDB taxonomy): domain Bacteria; phylum Pseudomonadota; class Alphaproteobacteria; order Acetobacterales; family Acetobacteraceae; genus Acidiphilium. The sequence continues at coordinate 1,063 of DASVGZ010000446.1, forward strand.
TGGGCGGCGCCGGAAAAACCATTTTGGCGCTGCATATTCTGGCACAATACGCCGCGCGCGGAGCAAGACCCTTCGCGCTGACGCGTGGCCATGGTGGCAGCTTGCGCGGCCCGGTTTCGGTCGAACCCGGCCGGCATGACGCAACTGCCATCGGCGACGAGGCGCTTCTGCTCACCGCCTCCGCTCCCACTGTTGTCGCGCGCGACCGGGCCGCCGGCGCGCGGCTCGCTGTTGCGTCCGGCGCGACAATGATCGTGATGGATGACGGGTTGCAGAACCCCGGCCTGACCAGGACCGTCTCGATCCTGACCGTCGATGGCGGGGCAGGATTCGGCAACGGGCGCTGCCTGCCGGCCGGACCTCTGCGCGAGCCGGTTGCCGCCGCTGCCGCGCGCTGCGCCTGCGCGGTCCTGATCGGACCGGACCGGGCCGGCGCGCGCGCGCTATTGCCCCGATCGCTCCCCGTTCTGACCGCGTCGCTGCACGGTTCGTGCTCGACCGCGCTCGCGGGCGAGCGGGTGATCGGTTTCGCTGGAATCGGACGGCCCGGAAAATTCTTCGCCACACTGCGCGATCTCGGCGCCGAGATTGTCGAGACCGTCGGGTTTCCCGATCATCACGTCTACCGGCCGCGCGATCTCACACGCCTCGACGCCCTCGCGAGGCAGCACCACGCCATTCTCGCCACCACCGAAAAGGACGCTGTCAAACTGCCCGCCGGATTTCTCGCTCGCTGCGCGGTAGTGACCGTCGATCTGGTTTTCGACGATCCGGCAGGCCTTGAGCGGTTTCTGCCATGACGATCCTGCACAGGATCGAACTTGCCACGGTTCGCGGCTTTCTTGCCCTGTTCCGGGCGCTTCCGCCTGTGACCGCCAGCAATCTCGGCGGCGCGCTCGGCCGGACGATCGGGCCGATGATCCCGACCTCGAAGGTGGCCGACGCCAATCTGCGCCGTGTCATGCCGGAACTCGACGCCGCCGCGCGCCGGAAAATCATCCGCGATGTCTGGGAAAACCTGGCCCGCACCGCTGCCGAGTTTCCCCATCTCGCCGACCTGCGCGAAACCGCGAGCGGCCCCGGTTACGAACTCGTCGGCACCAAGCATATCCTGGAACTGGCGGCGCGGGGCGGGCCGGCGATCGGTCTTACCGGGCATATCGGCAACTGGGAGATCATCCCGCCGGTCGCCGACCGGCTGGGCGTTCCCCTCGCCTTTTTCTACCGCGCCGCAGACAACAAGGCGGTGGATGATGTCATCCTCCGCCTGCGCGAGAAGGCGATGGGACGGAAAGTCACCATGTTCGCCAAGGGAGCGGCCGGGGCGCGAGCGTCCTATATCCATCTGCTTCAGGGCGGATTTCTCGGGATGCTGGTCGACCAGAAACTGAACGACGGGATCGCGGTGCCGTTTTTCGGCCTTCCGGCGATGACCGCGCCGACCCCGGCGGTGTTCGCACGGCGGTTTCACTGCCCGATCCTTGCCCTGCATGTCGAGCGGCTCGGTCCAGCCCGGTTGCGCATCGTCTTCGAACCTCCGTATTTCGTCGAACCGACCGCCGACAAGGAAAAAGACATCGAGACGGCGACGGCCTGGATGAACCTGACGATCGAGCGCTGGATCCGTGCGCGTCCGGGCGAATGGCTGTGGCTGCACCGGAGATGGCCGAAAGACACGAAGCCAAAGAGTATGGCATAGGCATATGGCGTAATCTGGCATAATCGATTAAATTGAAGCAATAAAACAACCAGGGGACCTTCATGACCGCAATCGTTCCACACGGGAGACTCAAGCGAGACGCACTCGGGCTGCCGCAGATCGTCGCCTCGACGCTCGCCAACATCGCGCCGGCGATGAGCTTCTTCTTCGGCTTCGCCCTGATCGTGACCGGTGCCGGCGTCGGCGCGCCGCTGACCATTCTGGTCGCGATGATCGTAATCCTGTTCCTGACCAACACCCTTGCCCAGTTCTCCCGGTACCGGCCCTCCACCGGTTCCTTCGTCACCTTCATCGGCATGGCGTTCGGCCCGATCGCCGGAGCGGCGGCATCGGTGTTCGTGGTGTTCGGCTATGTGGTCGCGGCGTCCTCGGTCGTGGTGATTTCCGGCGGCTGGGCGCATGACACGCTGAAGCTGTTTCTCGGCATCGACGTTCCCTGGCAGATCCTGAGCCTGATCGCGACCGGCATCGTCGGACTCCTTGTGTCGCGCGGCGTGGCGCTCTCCACCACCTGGGCGGCAATATTCTTCTACTTCGAGTTCGCGCTCCTGCTGATCGGCGCGATCATCATGCTCGTGGTCAACCATGCCAGCATCACAGCCGCGCCGTTCGAATGGCATAACCTGAGCGGTGGCCTGAAAGGTATCGGGCTCGGCTTCCCGATCGCGATCTACATGTTCATCGGCTGGGAAAACTCGGCCACCCTTGCCGAGGAAACCAAGGATGCACGGCGCAACATCCCCCGCGCCCTGATCATCGGAACGGTGTCGATCGGCATTCTCTACATGTTCCTCGCCTATGCCACCGAGATCGCGTTCCACAACAACGCGACCGCGATCGGCAAGGCCGATATTCCGTTCGTCGACGCTTTCAAGGCATCCGCCGCGAGCGTTCTGGTCATCGCCTATCTCGCCGGTCTGACCAGCATCTTCTCGTCGCTCCTTGGTCTGACCAACAGTCAGGCGCGCATCCTGTTCAACTCCGGCCGCGAGGGGCTGCTGCCGCGCTTCTTCGGCAAGATCCACCCCCGGCATCAGACGCCGTTCGTCGCGATGTGGTGTTTCGTTCTGGTTGCCTTCCTGATCGTCATCGTGTTCGGCTGGAACATTCAGCCGGTCGACCTGTTCGGCGAAACCGGAACGCTCGGCACCATCCCGGTGATCGTGACCTATCTGGTTACCAACCTTGCACTTCCTGTCTACATGCTCAGGTATCACCGCAACGAGTTCAACCTTCTGATGCACGCGATCATCCCGATCGTCGGCACCATCCTGATGTTGTTCCCGCTCTGGGGCCTGATCCAGCCCGGCCAGCCCGCGCCCTATAACATCTTCCCGTGGGCGGCGCTCGGCGTCCTGGTACTGTCGATCATCTACGGCTTCGTGCTGTGGAGCCGGGATGCCGATTTGGTCCAGAAAATCGGCAGCTACGTCGCCGACGAGGAATCCTGATGAGCAAGGCTTATCGCATCGCGGCGATTCCCGGTGACGGGATCGGCCGCGAGGTGATCCCTGCGGCGCGCGCGGTGCTCGATCGCGCCGCCGCGCTCGGCGGTTTCAGGCTCGACTACATGGATTTCGACTGGAGCTGCGAAACCTTCAAGGCGACTGGCCGGATGATGCCCGAGGACGGTATCGCCCGGCTCGCCGATCACGATGCGGTCTTTCTCGGCGCCGTGGGCTATCCCGGCGTCCCCGATCACATCTCGCTCTGGGGGTTGCTGATCCCGATCCGGCGAGAGTTCGATCAATACGTCAACCTTCGCCCGGTGCGGCTTCTGCCGGGCGTGCCTTGCCCGCTCGCCGGCAAGAAGCCCGGTGATATCGATTTCTGGGTGGTTCGCGAAAATGTCGAAGGTGAATACTCGCAAATCGGCGGGCGGATCTTCACCGGCACCGAACGGGAATTCGTTGAGCAGACCAGCATCTTCACCCGCACCGGAACCGACCGGATCCTCCGCTACGCCTTCGACCTGGCGCAAAAACTCGGCCGCAACCACGTGACCTCTGCGACCAAATCCAACGGCATCTTCCACTCGATGCCCTATTGGGACGAACGTTTCGCCGCCATCGCGCCCGACTATCCCGATGTCAGGACCGACCAGTACCATATCGACATTCTCGCCGCCCGGTTCGTGATGACGCCCGAGCGGTTCGATGTCGTGGTTGGGTCGAATTTGTTCGGTGACATCCTGTCCGATCTCGGGCCCGGCGTAACCGGAACCATCGCCGTCGCGCCATCGGCCAATCTCAACCCGGAGAAGCGCCATCCCTCGATGTTCGAGCCGGTGCATGGTTCGGCGCCCGATATCGCGGGTCAGCGCATCGCCAACCCGGTCGGCGCGATCTGGGCCGGCGCGATGATGCTCGAACATCTGGGCGAAACCGAAGCCGCCGCTCTGGTGATCCGCGCGATCGAGGCCGCCCTCGGCGATCCGGCCACACCGCGCACACCCGATCTCGGCGGAACCGCGAAGATGGACGACCTGACCAAAGCGATCGTCAGCGCGTTGCGCTAAACAGTCTGACTTTCCTTACGGCCCCGGACCGTCCTGACCCCGTCCGGGCTATCTCCCAAAAACTCCAGATCGTGCTATGCCGGCCATTACCTGTTGTCTGGCAACGAACTTGGATCAATACTGCTTCTATACGCCGAGTAGAAACAGAGCCGAAGGAAAAGAAGATTTGGAACAATACAAGACAACGCAGAATTTACGGGATTATCTTGCAAAATTGGAAAGATGGTTCGCCCGACCGATCGTGCGGGGCGAACATCCCACTCTCTACACTGGAAATTCGAGCAACAAGCAGCTTGTCTGTGGCATCCAGCGTGACGACTACATGTTTTCTGCTGATGGTAACTGGATTCTGCCGTCGCGGTCGCACGGCTTGTCCTTCTCCGCACATTGGCAACACCTCAAGGGCATTCATAGGCTGAAGTCCAAACGCAACCCGGGAAAACAAATTTCTGTCTACTGGCTCCTGTCTTCCGCCGATCTCCCTTCCGGGCTGGAATTCGTGCCCACTCCCGACAATCCCCAGCACTGCCTGCTTTGCGTCACGACCGCTATGCGTGTGCAGGAACTACGGGAAAAACTGATATGGGTGGGGGACAGAATGGCTGTCATCGAAGATGCCCAGGTAGCACTTTGATTCCGTTCAAATTCAGGCACGATCGCCAGTTGGCCCTGGATTACGCGCGGGATCTCGGCGATGCGATCGCGACCGCTATTATCGAAACCGGCGTGATCGACAGAGCGGATCAGGCGCGGGCACTGGCTCGTTTCTACTGGCGCATGGTGGACGCCAGTATCGAGGAAGATGTCGAGGTCGAAATGGAAAATCTGCATAATGCCTTTTCGGCGGCGTGCTATCAGGCAGGCTTTGCCGACATATGGCACAGCGAAATTCCCGATGACTGAATTCCGTATGCCCGAACCAGCTCACTTTTCAGCCGCGAATTTTTTTACCACCCGCTCCAGCAAGGGCACGTAGTCGCGAAACCTGCGCGTCTTCATGTCGGCGACCTTGCCGCCTTCGTCCCAGATGCGCACGCGCACCGCTTCCCGGTGAAACGGATTGCGGCGGAACTCCTTCACTTCGTCGGCACTCATCGGCCCGCCTTGCAGCGACAATGTGTGGACCGAAGCCGGCGACAGCTTGCTGAAATAGGTTGGATCGGTGGCACAGAGATAGCGTTTGGCCGAGACATGCAGCCGCACGCATTCGACGATGACCGGTGGAAAAAACGGCGCAAGCACCTTGCCACCGGCCTCGTCATGGTGCTTGTCCTCGATGTCATCGGGCGAATAGGTGCCGAATTCGCTCGTGTAATGGCCGATGTCATGCAGCAGTGCCGCCGCCACAAGCTCCTCCGGCGCGCCATCGTACTCGGCCAGCCATGCGCCCTGCAACATATGCTCTGACATGGTGACAGGCTCGCCAAGATAGGATTCCGCCCCACGCCGCTCGAAGATATCGGCGATGAATTCGACGATGTTGCCTGCGTTTAATTCATTCGGTTTCATTCAGCCGCCTCCCTGAAACCATGCTCGATCGCAGCAAGCGTCGACAGCAGGCCGTCCTTGTCGGCGTAACAACCCTGCAGCCAACGCTTGCCGCTGCCGGAAAACGCCTTGCGCGCGTGCATGATGCGGGTGTTGTCGACGATGAAGGACTGCCCTGCCTCAAGCTTGAAGGTCACTTCGAAGGCAGGATCCTCGATCAGCTCTGCAAACCGGCGGTAGGCCGCATAGTAGTTTTCCATCTCGGCGAACGGCACGTCGATGACCGGCGCCAGCGAGCGGTTGTTGAAGCGGATGCAGATAAGCTCGCCATCGGGTCCGAACTCGATCATCGGCCGCTTGGACTGGAGTCTCACGCCCGACGAGCCGGCATATTCGAAGCGCGCCGGACAGGAAGAGAGCAGCCGGAAGCCCTCGGGATTTTCCGCCTGAAGTGCTGCCGCCACTGCGAACCCGTCGACAACGCTGGATTCGCCACCTTCGACCGTGTTCTCGATGCAGGCGAGAATCTGCAGCGTCGGCACCGGGTCGCGGTAGGGGTTGTCGGTATGCGCCTGCAGACCGAGATTGGTGTAGGCGAGATTGCTTGGATTGACCTCGGCACGCACCTCGAACCAGCGTCCGTAATTGGTCTCCCGGATATAGCCGAAAAGGTCGGCCACCTTGCACAGCGCACCGGATTCAGCCGGCAAACCGTCCATGACGGCAAAACCGAACCTCCGGACCGCGGCCAGCCATTGCCTCAGCACATCGCTGTCGCGGCTGGCGTCAGCATAGGTCGCGCGCGGCACGGA
>DASVGZ010000447.1:0-3233 GCA_036379275.1 Acidiphilium sp.
CTCTTCGATCGTTGCCGCTTCCTCGGCGAGCCGGTCGAGCAGCCGGGCGCGCAGGGCTTTCAGCGGCGCTTCCAGCCGGGCGAGGGCGCGTTCCAGCGTTGCGGCGGCATCGGCCAGGCCGGGCTCGGCGGGATAGAGATCGACCTCGATTCCCAACCCTGAATCCCGATCGCGCTCGGCGGCGCGGGCGCGTGCCTGGCCAGCAAGAGCAGTCAGGAACGCTTCCGCCGGACCCGATCCCACGGTGTCGAGCCCGGCCTCGCCGGCATCGGCCATCCGGGCGAAAAACGCGGCGCCCGGCAGAACCCGGGCGGCGGTCAGTGCCGCCTGCAACGGCGCGGTGAGCCGTTCGTCCGCCGCGACCAGATCCTCCAGCCGCCGGGCGATGCCGCGTGCGCGCGACCGTCCGCCCTCGGCGCCGAGCAGCCAGCGGCGCAGTTCCGCCATCGCGATGCCCGAGAGTTCGGCGGAAAACGCACCATCCGCCGCGTCGAACAGGTGATGCCCCTCGTCGAACACATAGCGGGTCGGCACGTTCGCGTCGTCGAGCCCGCCCCACACCGCCTGCGCCATCACCAGAGCGTGGTTGGCGATCACCAGATCGGCGTGGCGGGCGCGGCGAATCACGTGTTCGATGGTGCAGCGCTTCCAGTGCGGGCAGGCGGCGTGGATGCACTCGCCGCGCCGGTCGGCGATCTGCGGCAGCAACCCGGCGCCGAACAGTTCGGGGAACCAGCCGGGCAGGTCGCCGCCCGCGATATCGTGGTCGTTCGAGACCCGGGCCCAGCGCGCGATCAGCCCGAGCGCGATCAGGTTGCCGCCGCGCCCGGCATTCACCGCTTCCTCGTAGTTCAGCAGGCAGAGATAGTTCTCCCGCCCCTTGCGCAGCACCACCCGCGCGCGCCGCCGCGCGGAATCGGGCACCAGCCTCGCGACTTCCTGCTCGATCTGGCGCTGGAGATGCCGCGTATAGGTGGAAATCCACACCGCGCCCTGATTGCGCTCGGCCCAGAGCGAGGCGGGGGCGAGATAGCCCAGGGTCTTGCCGGTGCCGGTGCCCGCCTCGGCCAACACGCAATGCGGTGCGTCCTCGGCGTTGCGCGGGGCGAAGGCGGCGGAGGCGGCGGAGGCATAGTCGGACTGGGCTTGCCGTGCCTCGGCGGAATCGCCGAGCAGTTCGGCGAGGCGGGTGCGCGCGGCGTCCGGCGGTACCGGAAAGGCGGATGGCGGCGGACGTGGCGCCTCATCCTCCCATTCCGGCAGGATCGACCAGAGGCGCAGTTCCGAGCGGTCGGGCCGCGCCGCCGGTTCGTCCAGCGCCGCGAGGATTGCGTCCGCCCAGGGCCAGCCGGCACTGCCCATCAATGCGGCGAGGCCGGCGGCATGGCGGTTCATCGCCAGCATCCGCCCCTGGGCGAGCCGAGCCAGCATCGCTGTGGCAAGATCGGGCAGCAGTACCGCCGCGTCTTCGAGATCGCGCGGCGGATCGATATCCAGCGCGCGGGCGAGCCCGGCCGGAGTCGGCGCCGCAGGGTGCGCCGGCATGACGAAGGCGAACAGGTCAAGCAGATCGAGCACCGGCATGGTGAGACCGAGCCGCTTCAGCGTCGCCGGGCCATGCACCACAAGGGGCGGCGGCGAATCATGCAGCGCGGCGCGCGCGGCCTCGGCGTCCAGCACCCGCAATTCGCCGTCGGTGCTCAGAATCGCCGCGCGGCCATGGGCGCTGACCAATGCTGGAACAGAGGGGGCCGGAGCATGGGGAAGCACGAGTCGCGGCACTGGGTCCATCGTCGATGTATAGCGGGGAGGGGCCATGCGCCAAACCGGTTTGACCGCAAGGCGGTGCGACCTTACAGCCGGGCCATGACCGAAACCGTATCGTCCGCCCCGACAAGCTGGCCGTTCCGCGAAGCGGAGCGGGTGGCGCAGCGCCTCGCGCGCACGGGGAAATCCACGGCCCTGTTCGAGACCGGCTACGGTCCGTCCGGTCTGCCGCATATCGGCACGTTCATGGAGGTGGCCCGTACCTCATGGATCCGGCACGCCTTCACCGTGGCGACCGGGCTGCCGTCGAAACTGATCGCCTTTTCCGACGATATGGACGGATTGCGCAAGGTGCCCGGCAATGTGCCGAACCAGGAGATGCTGCGCGGCTTCCTCGGCCAGCCTCTGACGACGATCCCAGATCCGTTCGGCACTCATGCGAGCTTCGGCGCACACAACAACGCGCAGCTCTGCACCTTTCTCGATTCCTTCGGGTTCGACTACGAATTCGCGTCCGCGACCGAGTATTACACCTCCGGCCGGTTCAACGCGGCGCTGCGCGCGGTGGCGGCGAAGCACGACACCATCCGCGACATCATCCTGCCCACGCTCGGGCCGGAGCGGCGCGCGACCTATTCGCCGATCCTGCCGATTCATCCGAAGACCGGCGTGGTCATGCAGGTCGCGATCGAGACGGTGGACGCCGAGGCCGGCACCGTGACCTGGCGCGATCCCGACAGCGGGCTTGCCTACGAAACCTCGATCTATGACGGCGCCGCCAAGCTGCAATGGAAGGCGGACTGGGCGATGCGCTGGTTCGCGCTCGGCGTCGATTACGAGATGTCCGGCAAGGATCTGATCGATTCGGTGCGGCTGTCGAGCGCGATCGTCCGTGCCCTCGGCGCCGAACCGCCGGAAGCCTTCACCTACGAGCTGTTTCTCGACCAGAACGGCCAGAAGATCAGCAAGTCGAAGGGCAACGGGCTGTCGGTCGAGGAATGGCTGAGCTACGCGCCGCCGGAAAGCCTCGGCCAGTTCATGTTCGCGTCCCCGCAGCGGGCGAAGCGGCTCTATTTCGACGTGATCCCGCGCGCGACCGACGAGTATATCGCCAATGTCGAGAAGGCCGCGGGAGAAGCCGACCCGCGCGACAATCCGGTCTGGCACATCCATGCCGGCGACATTCCGGGAACCTCGCCGAGCCCGGTGCCATTCGGGATGCTGCTCAACCTCGCCGCCGTGGTGAACGCCGAGACGCCGGACATGCTCTGGGGTTTCATCCATGCCTACAAGCCGGAGGTGACGCCGGAATCGGCGCCGTTCCTCGCCCGGCTGGTCGATCACGCGGTGCGCTACTATCAGGATTTCATCAAACCGGCGAAGCGTTACCGCGCCCCCAGCGCGACCGAGCGCGCCGCGCTTGTCGATCTTGCCGAGGCACTGCGCGCGCTGCCCGATTCCGCCGA
>DASVGZ010000448.1:0-2042 GCA_036379275.1 Acidiphilium sp.
ATCGCGATGAATTTCGCCAATGCCGGCATCCCTGTCACCCTCATCGAGACCGACGAACAGGCCCTGACTCGCGGATTGGACAGGGTGCGCCAGACTTATGACGTGTCGATCCGGCGGGGCGCGCTGCCCGAAGGCACCACCGAAAAGCGGATGGCTCTGTTCACCGGCACGACCGACTGGGCACGCATCGTCGAGGCGGATATCGTCATCGAAGCCGTTTTCGAGGAACTGGACCTCAAAAAGCAGGTTTTCGCGAAACTCGATGTCCATGCCCGCCAGGGCGCCCTGCTTGCGACCAACACGTCCACGCTCGACATCGATGCGATCGCACAATCGACTTCCCGTCCGGCCGCCGTGGTGGGGATGCATTTCTTCTCCCCGGCGAATGTCATGAAGCTCCTTGAAATCGTTCGCGGCAAGGCCACGTCGTACCAGTCGATCGCAACCGCCATCGGCATCGGTAAAACCATCGGCAAGGTTCCCGTTGTCGTCGGCAACTGCGATGGATTCGTCGGCAACCGGATGCTGGCGCGCCGTACCACCGAGTGCGAGCGATTGATTCTCGAAGGCGCATTGCCGCAACAGGTCGACGCCGTGGTCACCGGATTCGGTTTCCCGATGGGACCGTTCGCGATGGGCGATCTCGCGGGCCTCGATGTCGGCTGGCGTATCCGCAAACATCGTGGTGTAACCGCGCCGGTTTCCGATGCGCTTTGCGAGCAGGGGCGCTTCGGCCAGAAAACCGGGTGCGGCTATTACGTTTATGAAAACGGCAGCCGCACCCCCACTCCCGATCCGGCGGTCGAACGACTCATCGTCGAAACCGCGACCCGGCTTGGAATAACCCGCCGTCAGATCGGCGACGACGAAATTCTCGAACGCATGACCTGTCCGATGATCAATGAAGCCTCGCGAATTCTGGAAGAAGGCATCGCGATCCGGTCTTCCGATATCGATACCGTCTGGGTCTACGGTTATGGCTGGCCCGTCTGGCGCGGCGGGCCGTGCTTTCATGCCGATCATGTGGGTCTGGACAAAATCGTCAGGCGTCTCGACCATTACGCCAGAACAATCGGCGATATCGCTCTCGCCCCGTCCGCCTTGCTGAAACGGCTTGCCACCGAAGGAAAGGGATTTTCCGGTTTCATCGCCGGTCAAGGAGACTCCAATGGTTGAAGCCGTCATCGTCTCTACGGCACGCACCCCGATCGGCAAGGCGTTCCGTGGCGCATTCAACATCACGCCGGGCCCTGCCCTCGGCGCCCACGCGATGCGCCACGCACTGGAACGCGCAAACCTCGCGCCGGGTGAAATCGAAGATGTCATCATGGGGTGCGCAGTCCCTGAAGGCACGACCGGCGGCAATATCGCGCGCCTCGCTGCCGTGCGCGCCGGTATCTCGACCGACGCTGCGGCAATGACGGTTAACCGGTTCTGCTCTTCGGGATTGCAGGCGATCGCGCTTGCCGCTCAGGAAATCATCGTCGAGGGCGTTCCGGTGATTCTCGCCGGCGGCCTCGAATCGATCAGCCAGACATCGAACCCGATCGGCGGCGAACGCAGTCGCGACCCCTGGCTGTGCGAGTACAAACCCGCCATCTACATGCCGATGATCGAAACCGCCGACATCGTTGCCGCCCGCTACGGTATAACCCGCGACATGCAGGACGAATACGCCCTTGAAAGCCAGCGCCGGACAGCCGCCGGACAGCAGGCTGGCCGGTTCGATGCCGAGATCGTCCCGATGACAACGACAAAAGCCGTCGCGAACAAGGAAACCGGAATCGTGACCCACGAAGAGGTTACCTTGCGCAAGGACGAAGGAAACCGGCCGGATACAACTCTCGAAGGTCTGGCAAAGCTCAAGCCGGTTCGCGGGGACGACGAATTCATTACCGCCGGCAATGCCAGTCAGTTGTCGGATGGCGCTTCGGCCTGCATCGTCATGTCTGACAAGGAAGCGACAAAACGCGGACTTTCGCCTTTGGGCATTTTTCGCGGCTTTGCCGTCGCCGGGTGCGAGCCGGACGAAATGGGGATCG
>DASVGZ010000449.1:0-3058 GCA_036379275.1 Acidiphilium sp.
GGAAAACGCCGTGAAGCTGCGTTTGCCGTGATAACCGAACAGCCGGCAGGTGATGTCACGGATCAGAACGTAGCCGCCCCGGGCGCGCTCCAGCGCGTCGGGAGCGAAAATCCGCCAGGGCTCGACCAGCGCCGAGCCTGAACAGGCAATCGTGAGCGGCGCCTCGGCAATCGTCTTTCCCGTCGCGTCGTGCAGGACAACGTGGGTGTCCGAGCGGTCGTGCCATTTGGCCGAGGCCGGATAGGTCAGCACACAGAAACTTTGCCGGTCCTCGGTACCGAGATCGAGGAACAGCCGGGTCGAAAGCCCCGGCGGCGGCCCCGAATAGGATTGCGGCTCGCCCTTCCAGGTCATGATCGTGTTGAACATGTGAGCGCCGAAACTGGTCTCGGCGGCGTGGCTGCCGTCGCGCAACTCGTAGCGGAACAGCCCGTGCAACCAGCCGTCGCCCTCGCCGCCCGAGGAGAAATCGTAGACCAGTTCGCCGTGGCCGCCTTCGGCCAGGGCGCTGTCGTCCAGCAGGTCGTCGATATCGATCGCGGTGGTGTGGTCGCGCCGGAGCGCACCGTATGATTTTTGAAGCACGAGGCCGCCGTCCGGAGCAAAAATGTCGAGCCGGAGCGGCATGGTGGTCTGGGTATGGGCCATCGGCGTCGGCAGGGCGCAGGTGCGAAACTCCCGGCGTGGCAGGATCGGGAAGGGCAGGATGAAGCCGCGCCCGAGCAGCGGCGACAGTGCTTTCAGGTCGGGATCGGGCTTCAGGTCGGCTCGCTCGACATTGACGTGGGCGATCCGGGTGCGCCCCGCGCGCACCACCTCGTAACGCGGCCGGACCACATGGCGTCCCGCTCGGATCTCGACCTGCGCCGGCCAGTGCAGTCCGGGCAGAAGATCGGCGACATCGACGGCGCGGGTCGCGAAGGCCGGAATCTCGGCATCCAGCGTCACCGGGGCTTCCGCGCCCATCCGGTCGAGACTGACGCCGCCCGTCGGAATCGGCACGGCGTGACTGTTCTGTAGCCAGAGGATCACCCGTTCATCGGCGCGCGGCGCGGGCAGGCCGGCGAACCGCTCGGAGGGCCAGGCATTCGCGTCATGGGTGCAGGACAGGCTACCATGTCCGTCGCGGGCAAAGGTGTCGAGCGCGTATTTCACCACGTCGTGGCCGGCGACGCCGATCGCATGGACGAACAACTGGCCGGCGAACGGGCCAAGACCGAAACGCTGGCGAATCTCGTCGCTGTCGATCGAAATCGTGCCGGCGTGATCGGGGATCGGATGCTCGAATTCGGCGAGTGTGCTGCCCGCGCCGTCGTAAAGGCGGCACCACAGCCGTACCGATCGCGCGCCGTAGCCGGCCCAGTAATTGGCAGTGACGAGGCGGGTTGCCATCCGGTCGTCATCGCGAAAGAACACGAAATTGGTCGCGAAGTTGAGCGGGTCGAGATAGCGGCGCGGATTGGTCAGCATCGCGTCGGGCAGGCGAACGGCATCGAGGGTAACGATTTCGGCACCTTCCGGCGCGAACGGTGCGATCCGGGCGGCGAGGCGGTGGGCATCGAAGCCGGCGATCAGCACGATTCGCGCTTTCGCGGCGGCGAGGTCGGTAAGCGGCCGGGTCGCGATGCCGCCGCGCGTCTCGCCCAGCGCCAGCGTGTCGTGGACATAAACGCCTTCGACCGGGAATTCCGGCGCGAGCGCGCGGAGCGGAGTAAAAATCCGGTCCGGATCGTAGACCGCGACCGGACCGGTGGCGGCGAGCCGGTTCGCGAGGGCCGCGAGTTTTTCGGCGGCGAGCGGGTGCGCCAGCGCCTTGTAGACGGCGTTGCCGCCCCGGACATTGTCGAAGGTTTCGATTTCGAGCATCGGGTTCAGAATCCCAGGCGCCGGCGCAACTCCGCCGCGGCCATTGGTGTGTCGTTCAGGGGTTCGACCGGCCAGATGTCGAGCCGGCCGGCAAAATTCCGCGCCCGGCCATAGCCGATCATGTCATCCATGAAGGCGCCGATCCGCACCGATCGCCCGGGCAGGCGTGCGAGCAGGACCGGGGCCGGAGTCGCGGCGGCTTCCGACACCATCGAGACCGAATCGGCGGTGGCGATGATGGCGTCGGCCACCGCCAGCATTCCGAAATACGGGTTTTCCCCGGTCGTGTCCCAGATCCACGCGCCGCGCGGCGCCAGCGCCTCGGTCAGGATCGCGCGCGCGCCGGCATCGGTCCGGCGCGACGGGGTGAGGATCAGGCCGACCCGGTCGCGATCCATCATGGCGGCGAGATCGCGGGCGAGGTCGCGCGCCGCCGCCGTGTCCAGCCGGTAGCGGCCGTTCGATCCGCCAACCAGAACGGCGACCAGCGGACGCGGCAGGTCGGCGAACACCGTCTGCCAGCGCGTCCGCTCCCCGGCCAGCCGTGCCGGAGTGACCCGATGCAGCGCGGTGCGGGTGACGATCACGTTCGGGCCGGTGAGACCGTCATGGGTGGCGGCGACGATCGCGTCGAACCGTCCCGGATCCATGCGCGGATGCTGGATAATGACCGCCGGCAGGTCGGGCCGGCGCAGCGCGGCGAGCAGGCGCGCTGCGGCGCCGCCCGCGCCGATCAGCAGATCGCCGTCCGGCGGTGCGAGCGCAGGAGGTTCGATCGCCCGGCGCGGATCGGGCCAGAGCATCGGCGACAGGAACGACCAGGGGGTTTTCGGCACGATCGTCCGGGAATCGGGAACAAAGCCGGCGGCTTCGGCAAGGCCGCGCGCCTGGGATCGCAGGCCGGCGAGATCGGTGCACAGGATACGGGCGACCGGGGCGAGGCCCGGTGCGGCATCGGTGCGCGGCGCATCCATGATGTCGTTTCGGGCGGCTTGCATCGCGCGGTTTTGGGTCCGCCCTCCGGTTTCGTCAACCAACGCCCGCCGATTTCGGCCACGACGCCGGATCGGACGGTTGCGATGTTTCAATCTCAGGCTAGAGTGAATGTCGTATCCGCGCCGAAGGCGGGTCCGGGACGCAACGACCAGAGCGAGTGCCGAAACCGAACATGAGCGTGATCGCACCCGGCGAG
>DASVGZ010000450.1:0-2811 GCA_036379275.1 Acidiphilium sp.
CGGGCGCTTTCGCCAATGTCGCGCTCGGCTGCCGCACCCTTGCCGATTATGAAACCCGCAGCCCGTATTTCGGTGCCCTGGTCGGCCGCTTCGCCAACCGGATCGCCAACGCGCGCTTCACCCTGGACGGCGAAACCGTCCGCCTGCCCGCGAATAACGGCCCGAACACCCTGCATGGCGGCCCGTCGCACGGTCCCACGCCGAATTTCAGCCACCGGGTCTGGAGCGTGACCGATTCCGGCCCGTCCCGGGCCACCCTGCGCATCGTCAGCCCGGATGGCGACAACGGCTTCCCCGGCGCCCTCACCCTTGATGTCACCTACACGCTCGACGACGCCGACACGCTCCGCATCGACTACGTGGCCCAGGTCGAAGGCCGCGCGACCGTGCTCAACCCGACCAGCCATTGCTACTTCAACCTCGCCGGCGAGGGCGCGGACCCGGTGCTCGATCATATCGCCACCATCCATGCCGGCCATTACCTGCCCGCCGACGCCGCCCAGATCCCGACCGGCGCGCTCGACCCGGTCGACGGCACGCCGATGGATTTCCGCACGGCGAAACCGGTCGGCTCGGATATCCGCGCGGATTTTGCCCAGCTCGGCCTCGCCGGCGGTTACGATCATTGCTACGTGCTCGACAAACCGGATGGTGCGCTCGCCCCCGCCGCCAGAATTCACCACCCTGCCTCGGGCCGGACTCTCACCATCGAGACCACCGAACCCGGCATCCAGTTCTACACCGCCAACAAGCTGGACGGCACGATCGCCGGCCCGTCCGGCAAACCCTACCGGCAATATGCCGGCTTCGCCTTCGAGACCCAGCATTTCCCTGATTCGCCGAACCGGCCGCGATTTCCCTCGACCCGACTCGCCCCCGGAGAGGAATTTCGCTCCACCACGATCTGGCGCTTCGGGGTGAGCCGGTGACGCGACCAAGCGGCGCGAACAAAACAACAACGATTTATTAATAAATCCTTTCCATTCGCGTTGCCGTTCTGTTCTTTTCATGCAAAACTCATACTCGACGAGTCGCCCGGCCAACGCTAAGGTGGTTTCACCTTTAAGTTGAAAAATCTACAACCAATACACGCTTGCGGAGTTTCACGATGGAAAAGAACAAGGCTCTCGATGCCGCCCTTGCCCAGATCGAGCGTGCTTTCGGCAAGGGATCGATCATGCGCATGGGCGCGAAGGCGGGCGACGAACAGATCGATGTCGTGCCATCGGGCTCGCTCGGGCTCGACCTCGCCCTTGGCATCGGCGGCTTCCCGCGCGGCCGGGTGATCGAAATCTACGGGCCGGAATCCTCGGGCAAGACCACCCTCGCCCTGCACGCCATCGCCGAGGCCCAGAAGCGCGGCGGCACCTGCGCCTTCATCGACGCCGAACACGCGCTCGACCCGATCTATGCCCGCAAGCTCGGGGTCGATGTCGACAATCTGCTGATCTCCCAGCCCGATACCGGCGAGCAGGGGCTGGAAATCGCCGATACCCTGGTCCGCTCGGGCGCGATCGACGTTCTGGTGGTCGATTCGGTCGCCGCCCTCGTGCCGCGCGCCGAACTCGAGGGCGAGATGGGCGATTCCCATGTCGGCCTGCACGCCCGCCTGATGAGCCAAGCGCTGCGCAAGCTCACCGGGTCGATCTCGCGCTCGAAGACCATGATGATCTTCCTCAACCAGATCCGCCTCAAGATCGGCGTGATGTTCGGCAACCCGGAAACCACCACCGGCGGCAACGCGCTCAAGTTCTACGCCTCGATCCGCATGGAAATCCGCCGCATCGGCGCGATCAAGGACCGCGAGGAAGTCACCGGCAACCAGACCCGGGTGAAGGTGGTAAAAAACAAGCTCGCCCCACCATTCCGCCAGGTCGAGTTCGATATCATGTACGGCGAGGGTATCTCCAAGGTCGGCGAACTGGTCGATCTCGGGGTGAAGGCCGGAATCGTCGAGAAATCCGGCGCCTGGTTCAGCTACGACAGCCAGCGCATCGGCCAGGGCCGCGAGAACGCCAAGCAATTCCTGCGCGACCACCCGGATGTCGCCGCGTCGATCGAGGCGCGCGTCCGTGAACAGGCCGGTGTGGTCGCCAACGCCCTGATGGTCGAAGCCACGGACAGCGAGGCCGCCGAAGCCGCCGAATAAACTTTCGCTCCTCCCGCCCCCGCTTCGCCCGTGTTGCGCGGGCGAAGCGGGGGCGGGATGCAAATGCCGGAATCGGACCGCTAGTATGGAATCGGCTTGAATCCATTTCCTTACTTTCCTATTTTCCTTACATGCTTGCAAAACTTACTTCCAAGAATCAGCTCACACTCCCCAAAAAAGCCCTCGAGGCTCTGGGGCCGGTGACTCATTTCGAAATCGAGGTGGAAAACGACCGCCTTGTGCTGCGACCGGCCCGAATCGGCGCTGTGGAGGATGTGCGACGCAAGCTCGCCGAACTCGGCGTCACCGAGGCGGACGTGACGGACGCAGTGACCTGGGCCCGAAAGCAACCCCGGAAGCAGCATTGAACCGCTCGTGCGGGCCGTTTTCGACACTAATATCGTGGTTTCCGCTCTCGTTTTCGGACGGCGGCTGGCCTGGTTGCGCAGCGCCTGGGCAAACGGTGCGGCAACCCCGATCGTTTGCCGTGAAACCGCCACCGAACTCGTTCGCGTGCTTGGCTACCCGAAATTCAGGCTGACGCCTTCCGAGCGCGAAGTACTGCTCGCCGACTACCTTCCGTTCGCGGAAACCGCCCGACTGCCAGCCCCTCTGCCGGCTCTGCCGATTGCCTGCCGCGATCGCGACGATGTCGCCTTCAT
>DASVGZ010000451.1:0-2877 GCA_036379275.1 Acidiphilium sp.
TCCACGATCCGCGAATCCGGTCGCGCCAGCCTCGAGTTCTACACCAGGATCAAGACCGTCTATCGCGGCTGCTGAACGGCGCGGAACGAGACATCATACGAAGGAAGGAAACCGCTTTGAGAACGGCATTGAAACTGGAACTCAAGGAAGCAAGACGGATGGCCGCGGCTGCTCTCGCCAAGGCCGGGGAGATCGGCGTTCTCGAGACGGTCTGCATCGTGGATGATGGCGGCTTTCCCCTGGTTCTGGAGCGGATGGATGCGGCGCGCATCACCGGCCCGCAGATCGCATGGAACAAGGCCTTCACCGCGGCGGGTCACAAGCGCTCCACGCATCTCTTCACGAAGCAGCCGAACGGACCGGCGCTGCCCGGCAACGAGGCTTTCGGCATCCAGTTGAGCTTCGAAGGAAAATTCGCGGTTTTTGTCGGCGGTTTCCCGATCGTGGTCGATGGGGAGGTCGTCGGCGGCCTCGGCCTGAGCGGCGGCAATGGCGAGCAGGACACCCGATGCGGTCTCGCGGCTCTGGCGGCGTTGCAGGAAGAGTTGCAGGCTGACAATCGACAGGTCCGTGTCGAAGCTGACCTGAAAGTATAGGCCCGATCCATGGCGTGCGACCGGACATTCAGCATTCGGATGCAAGAGACCGGGGAAATCATCCCGGTCCCGGCCGGCGGGACGATTCTGGAAGCGGGCGAGCGTGCAGGTCTTGCCCTGCCGCATGACTGTCGGGAGGGGTGGTGCGGCACCTGCCGCATCCGCCTTCTCGAAGGTGAGGTGATCTACGAGGAGCCGCCCGTCGCCCTCACACAGGAAGAAATGGAGGCGGGTTATGCCCTGGCCTGTCAGGGGCGGCCTGCCGGCGATCTGCTGATCAGCGTTCCGGCGTCCCCTGCCCTGCCAGAACCGCAACGATATCTGGCCGTGCTGCGTGGCGTACGGCCGGTCACCCCCGACGTATTTCATGTCACGGTCGAATTTCCCGCCGGCGCGACATCGGATTTCCTTCCGGGGCAGTACATGAACATCATTCTGGATGATGGCGATGTGCGCAGCTTCTCCATGGCGTCGGTCCCGGGTGCGGACATCCTCGATTTTTATCTGCGGCGAATCACGGGCGGACGGTTCACGGATTCGCATCTGGAATCGCTGCGGACAGGAGACGCGTTGCAGGTGGAACTGCCACTGGGATCATTTTTCTATCACGCCGAGGATGACCGACCCCTGCTCATGATCGCCACCGGCACGGGCCTTGCCCCGATCAAGGCCATGCTGGAATCGCTGATGGAAACTCCATCCTGCCCACCCGTCACACTCTATTGGGGAATGCGGAAGCAAGAGGATCTGTTTCTTGATCGAGAACTTCGAAGCCTGGCAAACCACTTTCCAGAATTCAGCTACCGCCCGGTTCTGTCACGACCCGAGCCGGGATGGGATGGCCGGCGCGGCTACGTGCAGGATGCGGCCATCGCCGATCTCGCGGATCTTTCCGGATTTTCCATCTATCTCTGCGGGTCGCCACGGATGATCGCCGACACGAAATCCTGCTTTCTGACGAGAGGAGCTTCGCCCATGCATGTCTATTCTGAGGGGTTCACGGTTCAGGGCTCGACCCTCGGAAGTTTCGGGACATGATCATGCCCGCCCGGAACCGCTGAAACAGTCCCGCATCGCAAAGCCCGTCCAGAAAACCGACCGGCTGACAATCGGAGAGGAGGAAACAAGATGATAAACAACAAAATTCAGGATTCCCACGAGAGTTTTTCGATTTCGTCTGTCGGGCGACGGTCCATGCTGGTCGGAACCGGCGCGGCTCTGGGGCTGGGCCTGCTGCCGCCGTTCGCCCGTGCCGCCGGAACCGAGACCGTCACGCTGCGGCTGGACTGGACGCCATGGGGCGAACAGGCAGCCTATCATCTGGCAAAGGTCAAGGGATGGTACAAACAGGCAGGTCTGGACGTGCATATCCAGGACGGCAACGGCTCCACCTCGACCGTGCAGATCGTCGCCAATGACGGGGATGTCGATGTCGGCGACGCCGCATTGTCCTCCATGATGGTCGGGCGGGGCAAGGGCGAGGATATCAAGGCCGTCGCCTGCTATGCGCGTAACGGCGATGCCGGGCTGCTGATCCCGAAGGACAGCCCGATCAAGTCGGTCGCGGACCTTCGCGGCAAGAAACTCGGCTACACGGCAAGCTCTCTCGAAGGGCCGTTCCTCAACATGTTCCTGGCCAAGGGCGGATTGAAGCCGGGCGATTGCGATCTGGTCAACCTGAACGGCGGCGCCAAGATCGCGGCCTATGTCACCGGACGGCTCGACGGCGCGTTCTCGGCGGTCGGATTTTTCCTGCCCGTGGTCAACGAGAAGCGGCCATCGCGCGCGCTTCTGTTCGGCGATGTCGGGTTGCGCGTGCCCAGTTACGGGTTGTTCGCGACCGGGAAGAAAATCGCCGACCGGAACGATGCACTGAAGCGCCTCGTCAGCGTCTCCTCGGGCGCATGGGCCTATATCGCCGCCGGCCACGAGGCTGAAGGCGTCGCGGCGATCCGGCACGAAAGGCCGCGCGCGCCGCTGTCGGACGCGATCATGCTCGCCCAGATCAAGCTTTTCCTGAGTTTCTTCAATACTCCGGCGACGCGGGGCAGGCCGGTCGGCTGGATGGCCGGTTCGGACTGGGCCGCCGCGGTTGAAACGATGACGGATGTCAAGATGATCAAACCCGGCACCAACCCGGATTCCTTCTACACCAACGCCCTGCTCGATGACGCGCTTTATGGAAAGGTCGCCCGCCTGTGACCGGAGCAGTGCCCGTATTGAGGGCCATCCCGACTCTGCCCGAGCCGCCGGTACTGGTCGAGGCGCGGGATGTGACCAA
>DASVGZ010000452.1:0-8492 GCA_036379275.1 Acidiphilium sp.
TCGACCCCGTTCGGCCGAAAAATACAGGCACAGGCATAATCCCATGCTTCCCTCGCTGTTCATCAGCCACGGTTCGCCGATGCTGGCGCTGACCGAGACGCCGGCCCGGGATTTTCTTGCCGGTCTGGCGGCCACCCTGCCCCGCCCGCGCGCGATTCTGGTGGTTTCCGCGCATTGGGAGACTGCCTTGCCGATGGTAAATGCGGTCGCGCGCAACGGCACGATCCACGATTTCGGCGGGTTTCCACGTGCCCTCTATGAAATGGTCTATCCGGCGCCGGGCGATCCGGCATTGGCGGAGCGGATCGCCGGGATGCTCAAACAGGCCGGGTTCGAGACCGGGATCGACCGTGTGCGCGGGCTCGACCATGGCGCCTGGATCCCTCTCCTGCTCGCCTGGCCGGACGCCGATATTCCGGTGCTCCAGGTTTCGGTGCAGCCGCATCTCGGGGCCGCGCATCATCTCGCGCTGGGGCGGGCACTCGCGCCGTTGCGCGCGGAGGACATATTGATCGTCGGGTCTGGCAGTTTCACCCATGATCTGCGGCGGTTTCGCGGTCAGGCGGTGGATGCGCCGGAATCGCCCGATGTCACCGCGTTCAGCGCCTGGATGGACCGGGCGATCGCCGCCTCTGACCTCGATGCCCTGGTCGATTACCGCGCCCGCGCGCCGCACGCGCGCGACGAGCATCCGACCGAGGAGCACATCCTGCCGCTGTTCGCGGCACTCGGCGCGGCGGGCGATCCGGTTTCGGCGCGGCGGCTGCACAATTCCACCGAGCACGCGATCCTGCGGATGGATGCCTACGCGTTCGGAGCCTGAGCGGTTTTTGGCAACCGGCTCAGGAACAGGATCGGCAGCAGCGAGGCGAGGAGGAAAATTCCGGCCAGAACCAGCGACAGGCCGGAGGTCCAGCCCTGGATGCCGCCGTGGCGGTGGAGCGATGTCGCGTAGACCGTGGTGAACAGAAGCGGGCCGATCAGCGCGGCGAGGCCGGACAGGCTGGCGAGCAGCCCCTGAAGGCGTCCCTGTTCCGAATTGCCGATCCGGTGGCCCATGATTCCCTGCAAGGCCGGCATGGCGAGCGCCCAGAACGAGATCACCGGCACGCCGATCCAGAAAATCCGGCTGTCCTGCGCGAGACCGAACACCGCGAAGCCGGCGGCGCCGGCGCAGAGACCGATTGCGAGAGTGCGGGTTTCGCCCAGGCGGCGCACCACCGGATGGACCAGAAGTCCGCCGACCAGAGCGAAGCCGATGCCGGCGGCGGCCAGCGCGGCGCCGATCAGAACCGGGGTCCAGCCGAACCGGTCCTGCACGTAGAGGACCAGAACCGACGGGATCGCCTGCTGCGCGAGAATCCCGATCGCGTAGATGCTGGCCGGGGCGGTGACCGTCCGGCGGCGCAGCATGGCGAGCGCGGAGAACGGATTGAGCCGCCACAGGCTGAGCCGGGTTCGCGCCCGGTGCGGCAGGCTTTCCGGCACCGCGATCAGTCCGTAGAGAAAATTCGCGAACGAAAGCCCGGCGGCGAACCAGAACGGCAGGCGCAGCGACAGTCCGCCCAGAAGCCCGCCGAGCGCCGGCCCGAGAACGAAGCCGAGCGCCGCCGCGACGCCGGAGAGGCCGAATGCCGCCGCCCGGCGCTCCAGCGGGGTGACATCGGCGATATAGGCGTTGGCGGCGGCGACATTGGCCGACGAGGCCCCGGACAGAATTCGTCCCACCATCAGCCAGGCGATCGACGGCGCGAGCGCCATGATCGTGAAATCCAGCGCCTGCCCGAGGCAGGAGAGCAGGATGACCGGGCGGCGACCGAACCGGTCGGACAGGGCGCCGAGCACCGGGGCCGCGATGAACTGCATCGCCGCCCAGGCCGCGCCGAAGATGCCGAATACATGAGCGGTGAGCACGACATCGCCCCCCGCCAGGTTGCCGATCAGGCGCGGCAGGACCGGCAGGACGATCGCCATCGCCAGCATGTCGAGCAGGATGGTTGCCATGATGAAGCCGAAGGCCGCGTTTCCGGCCCGCAAGCGGGCGAGAGAAAAGCCTCTCACCCCGGACAGCCCCAAGGGCTGCCGCGATAATCCGCGGTTCCAGTCATCGTCGTAAAAAAAGCGCCCAAGAAAACGCCCAAGAAAACGCCCGGTGGTTCATGTCGGGGGACATAACCAGCCGGGCGATTCAGCGCAAACGGACGGATCAGACGTAGACGGTCAGACGTAGTCGGACGCGGCGGTCACGTCGCGCGTGCGGTCCGACGCCATGGCATTGAACAGCGGCGAGAGGACAACGCTGACCACCACGTTGATCACGAAGGTGACCAGCGCGATGTAGCAGGGCACCGTATAGCCGAAGAAATGGAAGGCGAAGATCGAACCGTGGAAATGGTTCAGCGCCGCGAAGTGGGTGCCGAGAGCAATGCCGATCGCCCAGCCGATCAGCAGCGCCCAGCCGTTGAAGAAACGGGTGAACAGGCTGAGCACGATGGCCGGGAAGATCTGGATCATCCAGACGCCGCCGAGCAACTGCAACTGGATCGCGTATTTCAACGGCAGGCCGAAGATGAAGGCGAGCGCGCCGATCACCATGAGGATCGAGAAGATCTTGGCGACGCGGGATTCGGTGCTTGGCGAGACGCCGGTCTGGATGAACTGGCGCCAAATGTCGCGGGTGAAGATGTTGGCCGAGGCGATCGCCATGATCGCCGCCGGCACCAGCGCGCCGATCGCGATCGCGGCGAAGGCGACGCCGACGAACCAGCCCGGAAGCGTCTGGATCAGCAGCGCGGGCACCGAGAAGCTCGGGCCGAACGCTTTGAACCCGTCGGCGAATTGCGGCATCTTGCTCACCCCGACCGCGACGGCCATGGCGCCGAGCAGGGTGATCAGGCCGAGCATGAAGGAGTAGGCCGGCAGGATCACCGCGTTGCGGCGCACAACCTCGCCGCTGCGGGCCGACAGGATGCCGGTGATCGCGTGCGGGTAGAGGAACAGCGCCATCGCCGAGCCGAGCGCCAGAGTCGCGTAGCCCGAATAGATGCCGGTGCTGCCGGGACCGGGATGCGGCAGAAGAACCTTCGCTGACGCCATTTTCGAGAAGATCGCGCCGAAGCCGCCGAGTTCATACGGGATCACGATGATCGCGACGATGATGGTGAGGTAGATCAGCCCGTCCTTGACGATCGCGATCATCGCGGGCGCACGCAGGCCCGAGGTGAAGGTGAAGGCGACGAGGACGAGGAAGGCGATGATCAGCGGCAGATGCGCGCCGAGGCCGGTTCCGGTCAGGCCGAAGCCGCCGATCACCGTCTGCATACCGACGAGCTGGAGCGCGATGTAGGGCATGGTCGCGACGATGCCGGTGACGCCCACGGCGAGCGCGAGCCAGCGGTTGCCGTAGCGGCCGCGCACGAATTCCGGCGCGGTGACGAAGCCGTGCTTCGCGCAGACCCGCCAGAGCTTCGGGAAAATCACATACAGGATCGGGTAGGCGACGATGGTGTAGGGAACGGCGAAGAACGCGATCGCGCCCTTGCCGAACATCAGCGCCGGCACCGCGATGAAGGTGTAGGCGGTGTAAAGGTCGCCGCCGATCAGGAACCACGAGATGATGGTGCCGAACTGGCGGCCGCCCAAGCCCCATTCATCAAGCTTGCTGAGATCGCCGCCGCGCCAGCGCGCCGCGACGAAACCGAGGATGAGAACGCCGATCACCAGGATCGCGAAAACAATGGCTGCTGCGGTCATGATGCGGGTTCCTCAGGTTTCGATCCGGAAGACGATCCAGGTGACCACCGCGGAGAGCAGGACCCAAAGCATCTGATACCAATAGAAGAACGGAAAGCCCCAGAGTTCCGGGGTTTTGAAATTGTAGAACGGCACCCAGAGGGTCGCGATGAAGGGAATGATGAGCAGCCAGCGCCAATGCGATGTACGCGGCTTCGGTTCTTCCGATGGATCGGCCATGATGTCCCCCTGATTCGTTCGACGCCTACCTAATTTAGGATTTGCGGCCTGTCTATGCCGGCTGGCCGTTCACCACAAGGCGCGGCCGGGCGAGCCTGGAGGCGCGCAGGATGGCGCGCAGATCGGCAAGCGCCGTCTCGAAATCCCGGTTCTCGACGATGAAATCGAACTCGCCCTGATGGGCAAGCTCGGCCTCGGCCTCGGCCATGCGGCGCGCGATCGCATCGGGACCGTCGCCACGCGCGGTCAGCCGCGCACGCAGATCGTCGAGGGTCGGGGTGCGGATGAACACGCCGACAACGTCGCGCGGCAGGGCCGAGCGCAACTGGCGAAAGCCCTGCCAGTCGATATCGAACAACACGTCCCGCGCCTCGGCCAAAGCCTGCTCCACCGGGGCGCGCGGCGTGCCGTAAGAGCGGCCGAACACCGTCGCGTGTTCGAGAAACGCGTCGGCTTCGAGCATCGCCGCGAATTCCTCGGGAGACTTGAAAAAATAATGCCGGCCTTCCTGCTCGCCTGCGCGGGGCGCCCGGGTGGTCGCGCTGATCGAGAGCGAGAGCGCCGGATCTTCCGCGAGAAGAGCGCGCGACAGCGAGGTTTTGCCCGCGCCCGATGGGGCCGCGAGAACGAGGCAGAGGCCGCGCCTAAACATGAACGGGCGCCGGGTTACTCAATGTTCTGGACCTGCTCGCGCAACTGCTCGATCACCGCCTTGAGGTCGAGACCGATGGCGGTGAGTTCGAGCGCGGCGGCCTTGCTGCACAGCGTATTCGCCTCGCGGTTGAATTCCTGCATCAGGAAATCGAATTTCCGGCCGATCGGCACGGATTCGGCGAGCAGTGCCCGCGCCGCCGCGACATGGGCATCCAGCCGGTCGAGTTCCTCGCGGACATCGGATTTGGTCGCGAGCAGGGCGATTTCCTGAGCCAGCCGCTCGGGCGGCACCAGCGGGGCATCGCCGAGCAACTCATCGAGCGCGGCTTCAAGGCGTGCCTTGTGTTTCGCCGGCTGGGCATCGGCGTGGTTGCGCGCGGCCACGGTCAGGGCGGCGATGCGCGCCAGCATGTCGGCGACCACGATGGCAAGCCTTGCCCCCTCGCCGCTTCGGGCTACGGCGAGATCGTCCAGCGCCTGCCCGAAGGCTTCGGTGAGGGCCGCGACGAGGTCAGGCGGCGCCGGGTCCGGTTCTCCCGCCTCGCCTGCCGGGCGGATCACGCCGGGAAGCCCGAGCAGGATTTCAGCGCGCGGCGTTTTCATTCCCGGGGTCCGGCGCGCAAGGCCCTGGGCACGGGCGAGCAAGGTGTCGAGCAGGGCGTCGTCGATCACCAGCGATCGGGCGGTCTCCCGTTTCAGGGTCAGCCCGGCCGAGACGTTGCCACGCTTCAGCCGGCGCGATGCCGCCTCACGCAAAGCGGGTTCCAGGGCATCGAAGCCGGGAGGCAGGCGCAGCCGGAGATCGAGCCCGCGGCCGTTCACGCTGCGCAATTCCCACGCGAAATCGGTCGCCTCGTGGCGGCCGGCGACGCGGGCGAACCCGGTCATCGAGGCAATGAAAGGTTCGGTCATGGCCGCAGGGTTTCGCGCACATGATCGAGCGCGACAAGCCTGCCCTCGCGCTCGATATGCCAGAAGGTCCAGCCGTTGCAGCTCGCCGCGTTCTGCACCGCCGCTCCGACCTGATGGATCGAACCGCGATGGGCGCCGGAAATGATCGTGCCGTCGGCTGCGACCGTGGCGCCGATCCGGCGCAGCCGGTCGTGCAGGATCGTGCCGGGCGGCACCAGCCCGCGCTCGACCAGAACGCCGAAGGCGATGCGAGGAGCCTCGCGCCGGTTGGCGACGGATGTGACATGGGCGGGAGCGGCACGAAGCTCGCGCAGCCGCGCCCAGCCGGCCTCGACATAGGCAGGATGGCGCTCGATGCCGATGAAATGCCGGTTCAGCCGCTTGGCGACCGCCGGGGTGGTCCCGGTGCCGGAGAACGGGTCGAGCACCACGTCGTCCGGGTTGGTCGCGGCGAGGATGACCCGATGCAGCAGGGCTTCGGGCTTCTGGGTCGGGTGCAGCTTGAGTCCGTGGGTGTTGCGCAGGCGTTCGCCGCCGGTGCAGAGCGGAATCGTCCAGTCGCTGCGCATCTGGGTGTCGTCGTTCAGCGATTTCATCGCCTGATAGTTGAACCGGTAGCGCGACTTCTGTTCGCGCGCCGCCCAGATCAGGGTTTCGTGCGCGTTGGTGAAGCGACGACCCCGGAAATTCGGCATCGGGTTGGATTTGCGCCAGATCACGTCGTTCAGGATCCAGAAGCCGAGATCCTGCATGATCGCGCCGATGCGGAAGATGTTGTGATACGAGCCGATCACCCAGATCGTCGCGTCCTTGTGCATCAGCCGGCGGGCCTCGGCGAGCCAGGCGCGGGTGAAGCTGTCATAGGCGGCGAAATCGGTGAATTTGTCCCAGTCATCGTCGACGCCATCGACCAGACTGTCGTCCGGCCGGCGCAGTTCGCCGCGAAGCTGAAGATTGTAGGGCGGATCGGCGAAGACGCAATCGATCGAGGCGTCGGGCAACATGCGCATCGTCTCGACGGCGTCGCCGAGGAGAAGCTGGTCGAGCGGCAATTCGCGAATGGCGTGCACGGGCAAGGCGGGCCTCGGGTGAATGTCTCCTTCTATACCTGACGAATCGGCCGTGGTCGCGTCAATGGGCATAAATCACTGATTCGCCTGCTTCGGGCGCGGCAACGGATTGACGGGCGATCACGAATGATATACAAAAATACTTTGTATATCCATTGTATGGTCGAGGAGGGGCACATGCATGTCGCCAGATGGGGCAACAGCCTCGCCGTCCGTCTTCCCGCCGCGGTCGTCGAGGCGCTCGGCCTCAGGGAAGGCGATGACATCGAAATCCATGTCGAGGGCGAGAGGCGGTTCGCCGTCGCCAGGAAGCCGGAACGCCAGGCACTGCTGATGCGCCTGCGCGGCTTTCGCGGCCGTCTTCCCGCCGATTTCCGGTTCGACCGGGACGAGGCGAATGCCCGGTAGTTTTCTCGATACCAATGTCCTGCTCTATCTTGCCTCGGACGACGCAGCGAAAGCCGGCAGGGCGGAGGCCATCGTTGCCGCCGGCGGTGCAATCAGCGTCCAGGTAATCAACGAGGTCGCCAATGTCGCGCGGCGCAAGATGCGGATGGACTGGGGCGAGACCGGCATTTTTCTGAATACGCTGCGGGAACTTCTGACCGTGCATCCGGTCACCGTCGAGATTCACGAAACCGGAATCGCCCTTGCCAGGCGATATGGATTCTCGATTTACGACGCCATGATCGTCGCGGCAGCCCTGCTCGCGGGCTGCGATACGCTGTGGTCGGAGGACATGCAGCACGGCATGGTGCTGAGCGAAGGGCTGCGGATCGCCAACCCCTTTCGCGACGAAGGCTGAGACCCGGCGCCCCGGTTTGCAGCGGTGCGAAATTCGGTCATTCTGCGCCGCAATAACGAGGAGAAAACCATGGCCTACGAGATGATCGAGACCGAAACCCGGGGCCGGGTCGGCCTGATCCGGCTGAACCGCCCGAAGGCGCTGAACGCGCTGTGCGACCGGCTGATGACCGAACTGGGCGCGGCACTGCGCGGGTTCGACGGCGATCCGGCGATCGGCGCGATCGTGATCACCGGCAGCGAGAGGGCGTTCGCCGCCGGCGCCGACATCAAGGAAATGCAGAACCGCACCCATCCCGAAACCGCGCTCGACGATTTCATCGGCAAGACTTGGGAGGTGGTGACCACGATCAAGACGCCGGTGATCGCGGCGGTTGCCGGCTACGCGCTCGGCGGCGGCTGCGAACTGGCGATGATGTGCGACATCGTTCTTGCCGCCGACACCGCCAAATTCGGCCAGCCGGAGATCAATCTGGGCGTGATTCCCGGCTCTGGCGGCACCCAGCGGCTGACCCGCGCGGTTGGTAAATCCAAGGCAATGGAGATGGTGCTCACCGGACGGATGATGGATGCGGCCGAGGCCGAGCGCGCCAACCTGGTCAGCCGGGTGGTTCCCGCCGCCGATCTGCTCGACGAGGCGATGAAGCTGGGCGAGACGATCGCCGGGCTGTCGCCGGTCGCGACCGCGATTGCCAAGCGCGCGGTCAACCGCGCCTTCGAGACCACGCTGGCCGAAGGCGTCGGCTACGAGCGGGCCGTGTTTCTCGCGCTGTTCGGCACGCCACACCAGCGCGAGGGGATGACCGCGTACATCGAGAAGCGAAAGCCGGATTTCTCGTAAGCCCCGCCTCGAAGGGCGGACCGGCCTGAACCGATTCCGACAGGTCGGAATCGGTACAGGTTTTGTCTGGCGAGCAATTTCATCCGAACAGACCGGATCGAATGATCCAATCTGTTCGGATATTGCTCTAAGCGCCGCGCTACGGTCTCACCAGAACATGGCCCTGCCCTACGAGGTCCAGGATTCGTGGCACACCGTAGGGAACCGGGTGCGCGCGCGGATTGAGTTCCGGCGTATGG
>DASVGZ010000453.1:0-9334 GCA_036379275.1 Acidiphilium sp.
CGCCCGGTTGCCGAACCGGTGGCCGCCACGATACGCGGCCTGGCCGGTCTCCCGGCGGATGCAGTTGACCAGATCATGCGGGCCACCGCGCGCCAGCGCGATCATCGCGGGGGCAAGCGCCGCATCGTAGGTGCCGTCACCGTCGGCGATCACGTAGAGATCGGCCTGGATGTCGCGGAACATCCGCCGCATCACGAAGCCCTTGCCCTGCAAGCTCTCGTGCCGGACGATCGCGCCAGCCTCGCTTGCCGCCTTGGCGGTGCCGTCGGTCGAATTGTTGTCGAACACATAGATCGCGGCCTCTGGCAGGGCGGCACGGAAAGCGCGCACCACTCCGGCAATGGCGGCTTCCTCATTATGGCAGGGCAGCAGAACCGCGATGGACGGCTCAGGCATCGATGACCGGCTCCCGAATTGTTAGGAATGTTTAATCTGTCCGATAACCGGGGTAAACTACCCTCCGGCGATTGGCGCGGGCACCGCCGGGCCTGTATAGACTGCGCCGGTTTCACCGGGGAGAATGCTTCATGCGCCGCGACCAGCCTTACGGCCGTCCCTCGATCGCAAGGCGAGGCTCCAGAACCGCGGCCCGATCCCTGATCGTGCTGATCATCGTTCTGATCGTCGCGTATCTCGCGGCATGGTGGTACGCCGAGGGCCGGCTCGAAGCCGCGTTTCGCCAGCAGGAGGCTGCATTCCGCAAGGCAGGCTGGACGGTCACCCACGGCGCGACCGCGCGCGGCACCTCGCCTCTGCTCGCCCGGTTCTCGGTGGCCGATCTCACGCTCACCCCGCCGGACCGGGGAATGCCGTCACCCTCGATCGCCTTTCCGAACGTCGATCTCGACGTTCACCCCGGCTCTCCCTTCACTCTCGATGTCGGATTGCCTCTGGCCTGGACCGTGGCGATTCCAGCCGGCCCGACCTTCACCATCCGCTTCGCCACCCTGCGGAGCAGCTACCGCTTCGACCCCAACGCCCTGTTCCATGACGCGCCCGATCCGCTGCGCACCGCCGATGTCTCGTTCACCGACATGCGGGTCGACAGCGGCGGCACCAATTTCACCCTGGTCAGCATCAAGGCTCTGACCGTCCACGGCAGCCGCGATCCGGCAGCGGGCAAGACCGCGACCGCGCTCTCGATTCACGAAAACATCGAGGGACTCGCCCTGTCGCCGATCTTCGTGACCCTCGGCAACCTGCCGTTCGACGGCAAGCTCGCCTCCCTTGCGTTCGATCTAAACCTGTCGGGGCCGCAAATCCCGGCGTTTTCCGAATTCGGCCAGCCTCTGACTGCCCCCCGGCCGAACGACGAAGCCGCCGATCCCCTCCAGTCCTTGCAGACTCTGTGGCAGGCGCTCGGGCCGCAGGTTCATGACTGGGCGAAAGCGGGCGGCCACGGAACCTATAAAATCGCTCTCGCCCTCGGCCCTCTGGATGCGCACGACTCCGGCGATTTCGGTTTCGACCCGCAAACCCAGCCGGTCGGCCATTCCACCCTGACCGCTGACGGCCTCGACCGGTTTTTCGGCGACCTCGGCACTGTCTATCCCGATGCGGTCGGCATGATCAGCACGATCGCCGCCGAAACCGCGCCCTACATGACCAAAGGACCGAAAGGCGGCCAGCGGTTCAAGGCCGGCTTCGCGCTTGCCGGCGGCGTTCTGACCGCGAACGGCAAGAAGGTCGCCAACGTCCCGAAACTCGACTGGCCGCGGCCGGTTCCTGCAATGACGCATCAAACCCATTGACGAGGAGCCCGTGCAGGCGTGACATGCCTGCACGGGGCTTCTCACGCAACGGATTGACGCCGATCATGGCTGGCAATGGCCGACGATGAGGACGACGACCGCGCCGCCCTGACCACCGGGCAGATGCGCACGACCGCGCTGATCGTGGCGACCGCGCTGTTCATGCAGAATCTCGACGGCACCATCGTCGCGACCGCCCTGCCGGCGATGGCGGAAAGCTTCCACGCCGACCCGGTCCATATGAGCCTCGCGCTCACCTCCTATCTTCTCTCGCTCGCCGTGTTCATCCCGGCTTCCGGCTGGTTCGCCGACTATTTCGGCAGCCGCCACGTATTCCGTGCCGCGATCCTGGTATTCACCATCGGTTCGGTCCTGTGCGGACTGTCCCAGAGTCTCGGCGAACTGATCGCCGCCCGTATCCTTCAGGGGCTGGGCGGCGCGATGATGGTGCCGGTCGGCCGGCTTCTCCTGCTCAAATCGGTGCGCCGGAGCGATATGGTCGCCGCCACCTCGTGGCTGTCGATGCCCGCCCTGCTCGGGCCGATCATCGGCCCGCCGGTCGGCGGCTTCATCGTCACCTACATGTCCTGGCGCTGGACCTTCGACATCAACGTGCCGATCGGCATTATCGGCATCGTCGCGGTCAGCCTGTTCGTCCGCGATGTGCGCGATACCGAGCACGCGGGCCGGCTCGATGTCGTCGGCCTGATCTGGAGCGGTCTCGCGATGGCGCTGCTGATGGCCGGAATCGAGACGATCGGTCGCGGTATCATCCCGCTCCGCTGGAGCCTTGCCTGTTTCGCTGCCGGCGCATTTTCCGCCTTCGCCTACTGGCGCCACGCCAATCGTCACGAGCACCCGATTCTCGATCTCACCCTGATGAAGATCGCGACCTTCGCCAATTCGACCATCGCGGGCAGTTTCTTCCGGGTTCTGGCCGGGGCGATCCCGTTCCTTCTGCCCCTGATGCTCCAGCTCGGCTTCGGCGAAAGTGCCGCGAAAAGCGGCGCCGTCACCTTCGCCGCCGGAATCGGCGCCCTGCTGATGAAACCGCTCGCCCAGCCGATCCTGCGGCGTTTCGGCTTTCGCAATGCGATGGTAGTGCTTGGCCTGCTATCGGTCGCCTTCACCGCACTCTGCGCCGCCTTCACCCCCGGCTGGTCGATCGTGGCGCTCGATGCGGTCCTTCTGGTCGGCGGCGTGTTCCGCTCGCTTCAGTTCACCGCCCTCAACACCATCGCCTACGCCGACGTGCCGCGCAGCCGGATGAGCGCCGCGACCAGCTTCTACGCCACGTTTCAGCAGATCACCCTGACGCTCGGCATCTCGATTGCCGCCGGCTCGCTCGAATTCGCCACCGCGATCTCCGGCCATGCCAGTCCGGGGATCGACGACTATGCATGGTCGTTCATCCTCGTCAGCCTGATCGGCCTGGTTTCGGTGCCGGTCTGCGCCCGTCTCAGGGCCGATGCGGGCGAGGCGGTGAGCGGACATCACGCCGAGCCGATTGACGCCCCGGTCGCGTCGCGCCACTAGGCTGTTCCGATGGCGAAAATCGGAGACATCGGCGGTCTGGCGCTGGGACGGCGGCTCTGGCGGGATCACATCCGCCACTATCGCGGCCGGGTGGCGCTGATCATCGTGTTCACCGTGCTGATGTCGGGCACCACGGCGCTGTATCCCGCGCTGATCGACAAGGCCTTCACCATGTTCGCGAAGCGCGATCCGCGCATCCTGTATCAGGTGCCGATCCTGGTTCTGGTCGTGACGGTGGTGAAAGCGCTCTCCCAGTATTTCCAGACGCTTCTGACCCAGCAGGTGGTTCTGGGCACGATCAAGCGCCTGCAAGGCGCGATGTTCGATCGCCTGACCGATGCCGAACTGGCGCGGCTGGAGCGCGAACCGCCGGCGGCGCTGGCGGCGCGCTTCACCACCGACGCGACGGTGATCCGCGAGGCGATGGGCCGGGCGACCAACGGTGTCGCCGATGCGTTCACCCTGATCGGTCTGGTCGCGACAATGCTGTGGATCAACTGGCAGCTCAGCCTGATCGCCGCCGTGCTCTACCCGCTGGCCGGCCTGCCGATCCAGAAGATCGGCCGGCGCATCCGCCGCGCCTCGGGCGGAATGCAGGAGCGCATGGGCGAAGCTGCGTCGATGTTGAACGAAAGTTTCGCCCAGGCGCGTACCGTCCGCGCCTACGGGCTGGAAGATCAGGAACGCGGCCGCGCCACCCATGCTTTCGAGCAGCTCTACCGCGCGTTCATGCGGATGATTCGCGGCCGCGCGGCGCTCGATCCGGTTCTGGAAGTGATCGGCGGAGTCGCGATCGCCCTGGTGATCGGCTTCGCCGGCTGGCGCCATGCGGCGGGCGCCGCCGGCATCGGCAATTTCACCGGATTCGTTGCCGCCCTGTTGATCGCCTCGCGACCGTTGCGCGCGCTCGGCACCATGAATGCAGCGTTGCAGGAGGGGCTGGCCGGACTCGAGCGGGTCTATGGCGTGATCGACGAACCGCGCGCGATAGACGAATCGCCCGAAGCAGAGCCACTGCCGGCCGGCCCGGGTCGGGTGGAATTCCGCCATGTCGGCTTCTCCTACCCCGATGGCCGGCCCGGCTTGCGAGACCTGTCCTTCATCGCCGAGCCGGGTCGCACCCTTGCCCTGGTCGGTGCCTCGGGCGGCGGCAAGTCGACCGCACTCGCGCTGATCCCGCGCCTCTACGATCCCGAACGGGGGGCCATCCTGATCGATGGTGCGGATATCGCCGGCGTCTCGCTGGCCAGCCTGCGCGGTGCGATCGCCTATGTCGGTCAGGATGCGCTTCTGTTCGACGACACCATCGCCGCCAATATCGCGATGGGCCGGCCCGGCGCGCCGATGCTCGACATCGAGGCGGCGGCCGAGGCAGCAGCGGCGCATTTCATCGCCGACCTGCCGGAAGGATTCGAAACGAAGGTGGGGGTGAACGGCCAGCGCCTGTCCGGCGGTCAGCGTCAGCGGGTCGCACTGGCCCGCGCCCTGCTGCGCGATCCGCGCATCCTTCTGCTCGACGAGGCGACCAGCGCTCTCGATGCCGAAAACGAAGCTGCCGTGCAGGAGGCGCTGCTGCGACTCCGCCGTGGCCGGACCACCATCGTCGTCGCTCACCGGCTCGCCACCGTGCGCGATGCCGACCTGATCGTGGTGATGGCCGACGGCCTCGTTCTCGAATCCGGCACTCACGAGGATCTGCTGGCCGAGGAAGGCACATTCGCCCGTCTGGTTCGCGCCCAGGCCCTCGCGTAACGGGTCATCGCAGCAGAAGCCCGAGACTTTCGATCCAGAGTTCGGCGCTGGCGCGGTCGTTGACGCAGAGGCAGCCGGCGGGCGCAAAGCGGGTCGCGCGTTCGAGCAACTGGATGTCGGCCTCGTGCTCGCGCGCGACATGCGGGTCTTCGAAAAATATCAGGCGGCGGCAGGTTCCGTTCAGAACCTCGACGGCGATCTGCGCGTCTCCGCCGCGCGGGCCGGACTGATAGCGTGTGACCCAGTTTTCCGGTTCTGTCGGTATAAAGTGGCGCAGCGTTTCGGCTTCCGCGGCCATACGCGGCGGAATCTCGCCGTTGAGCAGCCCGCCGGTGGTTCCGGTGGCCAGCCTGCGTCCGAACCGGGACAGGACGGTACGGTGCGTTCGGGCGAATTCGAGCATCGTGTGCTTCTGGCTGTCATGTGCGATCAGCCCGATTGCTTCCCGATCCAGATGGTCCGGACGCACCCATTGAGCGATCCGGCTGGTGAGTTCCGGTCCGGCCGGATCGGCACGGCGGCTCCATGCCAGCGCGCACCATTCCGAAGCGGCGGCGCGGTTGGTCAAAAACGGTTTTCCATGCACCACGCATTGCCGTTTGAGCGCCTGCATCTCGGGAAACACGGTGATCGGATCGGTCGGATCGAGCAGATAGATCACCCAGTCGAGCCCCGATTCCCCCGCCATATCCGGCACCACCATCGCGGTGAGCCGGATCACCCCGCCTTCGCGCGCGGGCGGCAGGCGGATCAGGGAACCGGGATCGAGAATGCCGCTGTAGGCGACGGCGTCATGGGTCGCGCCTACGGCATGAAGGGTCACGTTGCCGGCGGTGAGAAACGGCGCGAAATCGCGCAGAAACCCGAACAGCGGCGAGGTCTCGTCACGGCGGAACGCGGCGGAGGCGCCGAGACCGACGCGAAGCGGCGATACGGTCATGTCAGAGCCGCCATCACCGAGGCGACCGGACCGGACCAGTCGCCGAGCCGGCGCTGGCGATGCAGAACGACACTCTCATACCATGGAGTGGTATCGCGCCCGAGACGCCAGCGCCAGTCGCACGCGGCGGAAAGCAGGATATGGCAGGGAACGCCCATCGCGCCGGCGAGATGGGCAACCGAGGTGTCCACCGTCACCACGGCGTCGAGATTCGTGAGGATCGCGGCGGTGTCGCCATAACCGGCGATCGATCCGGAGAGATTCCGGATCGGGTATTCGTCCTGTCGTACGCCGATCTGGAGTCCGACGAAATCGAGATCGGGAACGTCGAGCAGCGGGGTGAGCGCGCGATGCGGCAGCGAGCGCCGGCGGTCATTGCCGTGGTCGGGATTGCCAGCCCAGACCAGACCGATCCGGCGCCGCCCCGGGATCGCCGGAAATTCCGCGTGCCAGTGTGCGGCGCGCTCAGGGTCCGCCACCAGATACCCGTTCGAATCCGGGATCGCGGTTTCGGTCAGTCCGAGTACATGCGGCAGGCTCATCTGGTCGATCGCGATGTCGCACGGGGTGTCCGGCAGGGCGTCGAGCTGGCATAGTCCGACGCCCATCCGGCCGAACATGGGAAACAGTGCAGGCCGGCAGGCAAGGGTAAGCCGGGCCGCTCGCCTGGCAAGGTCGGGCAGAAATCGCGCCAGCATGATGGTGTCGCCGTATCCCTGTTCGGCCCGGATCAGAAGATGCCTGCCCGCGAGTGGTTCGCCCCGCCATTCCGGTGCCGGCAGAGGGCTGAACCGGTGCCGCCAGGCAGGGTGGCACTTGCGCCATTCATAGGCGGCAAAGCCGGATGCAAAATCTCCGCCGAGAAGTAGAGCAACGCCTCGATTCCACTGGGCAGGAGCGAAATCGGCGTCGAGCACGATTGCCCGGTCGCACGCGGTAACAGCACCCGCAAGATCACCCCGGATGGTCAGAATGAACCCCAGACTGGTCCAGGCTTCCTTGAGGCCGGGGTCGAGGTCTGCAGCGACGCGCAACCCGGCTTCGGCCTCGTCGATCCGGTCGAGATCGACCAGCGCATTGCCGCGATTGAGATGCGCGCGGGCATGGCGGGGTGCCGTGGCGATTACACGGTCGAATTCCGCGATTGCGTCTTTCGGTCTGTCCAGCGCCGCGAGCGCCGAGCCCAGGGTGAACCGCGCATGAGGGTTGGCCGGATCGAGGGTGAGGCAGGAGCGTGCGGTGCTTCCGGCTTTTCCCGGTTCGCCGGCTGCCAGAAAGGCCGCGCCGAGTCCGGCCCGGGCGCCGGCGTGGCCGGGATCCAGCGACACCGCCCGCCCATAGGCGGTGACAGCGCCACCGGCGTCGCCACGGTCGAGCCGGATCGCTCCGGTGATCATCCAGGCCGCAACCGAGTCCGGGCGACTGTTCCGGGCCCGATCGGCCTCACGCCCGGCATCGTCGAACCGGCCCTGCGACCAGAAAGCGTTGGCGAGATTGATCCGGGCACCATGATGATCCGGCTGTTCGGCGAGCACCGCCGCGAAATCCCGCACGGCACCCGTGAAATCGCCGTCCCGGTACGCCGAAAGCCCCGATTGCAGCAGGGCGGATGGCGACATCGCGCCGTCTTGTGGGAAAACTCGATCCATGGACCGGATTTAGCCGGAGAAAAATAAAAATCCGATTAAGAAATCAGCGTTCCGCGACAGCCGTGGCACCGTACGGCGTCAGTTCCGGAAATTTGCCCTCGGCCATGGCGTCGAGACTTTCCGGTGTCGAGCCGATCTCCTCGGCATAGATCCAGCTATCGGTGAGCACTTGGGTCACGAACCGGCGGGTCGTCGCGTTCGGGATCGATTCGAGGAAGACCAGCGGATCGCCGCCGTCCTTGATCGTGCGTTCCCAGGCGGAGGCAGCCACCGGCCCGGCATTGTAACTGGCCAGAATATCGAGAAGGTTTCGCGAGACCCCGGGCTGATCGCCGAGATATTTCAGATAGCTCTGGCCGAGCGCGAGGTTGACCGACGGATCGACATGACTGCCGGAAATTCCGTTGCGGCGGGCCATCGCCGAGGCGGTCGCCGGCATCAGTTGCATCAGGCCGCGCGCACCGGCGGCGGAAACCGCATCGGGGTCGAAGCCGGATTCGGTGCGCGCCAGCGCGTAGATCAGCGACGGATCGACGCTGAAGCCGCCCTGTGGATGCAGGCTCGGCAGCGGCAGGTTCAGCCCGGCGATCTCGCTTCCGGGCAGGGTCCGCTCCGCCGCGATCGCGACATCGATCAGCCCGGCACGCGCGGCGACGCCCATCACCGCACGGCCCAGCCCCGGCTGGGACTGGATCGCCGGCCAAAGTGAGCGTAGCGCGTCGGCGGCGTCTTCCGGCCGTCCGGCCTGGATCAGCCCGAAGGCGAGAGCCCCGTTCGGTTGGGCGGCGACTGCCTCGATATCCGCTTCGGACAGGCTGGCGCCGAGCCCGGTACCACCCAACCCGTGGCCGAGCAGGCGGCCGGCGAGCATTCCGTAGAAGCTGCCTTTCGCGTCGGCGGCCTGGCCGAGCCAGCGCAGATAGGCGTCCGGCTGGCGCAGGCGGAGCGAGGCGCGCGCGGCCCAGAACGCACCGGCGGCATGTTCGCCCGCCGAACCGTCACGGGCGGACGCGGCGGCGGTGAAATAGGGCAGGGCCTGATCGATGTGGTGGAGTTGCCAGGCCGCGAGGCCGGCGACGAAATCGGCCCGCCAGACCGCATCGCTGCCTTCATGGGCCGCCTTGCTGGCGACATCGAAGGCCTGCTGATACTCGCCGCGGCTGAACAGATGGCGCGCCACTTCGCCGCGCAGGGCCGCTCCGGTGCGCGCGGAGATATGGCTGTTGCGGCCGATCAGGTCGAGCGCGAGTGTGGCCCGGCCGTGCCGGGTCAGGTTGCCGACCCGCTCGGCCATGTAGCGCGGCAGCGCTATCCCGCCGTGCCGTGCCGGCGCCGCGCCGGAGGCGGTGATCGCCTGCTCGGGCAGGTAGGAGATTTTGGCCGGCGGAGGTGCTGCCGCGCCGCGCGGCAGACGCTTCAGCAGCAGATCCCGGATTCGCTGCGTATGCGGCTGACCATTGTATTTCGCGAGCCATGCGGAAAGCTCAGCCGGAGTCGCGTGATGATACGGCCCGAGATAGAGTTGGGCGAGCACCTGGCCCATCAGCAACGGGTTCTGTACCCGGGCGATCAGGCGCTCGGCCTCGCCGGTCCGCCCGTCCTGCTGGTCGGCGAAGATGCGGGCGTAAATCGCGGCGTCGCTGGGAGTCAGCGGCTGTGCGAGAGCGGTCTCGGCACCGTTGGCCGGTGCAGAGCGCGGGATCACA
>DASVGZ010000454.1:0-4741 GCA_036379275.1 Acidiphilium sp.
ATCATGCCGTTCCTGACCGAACCCGAACCCGAGCGCGGCGTCGCCCTCGATGTCCTGCCCGGCATCCGTCGCATCGTCGCGCGCAATCCGGGGGTGATGACCTATCGCGGCACCAATACGTATCTGATCGCGGCAGAGGACGGTCTCACCGTGCTCGATCCGGGGCCGGACGATCCCGTTCACGTCCGGGACATCCTCGCCGCCATCGGCAAAACGCCGGTCCGGCGGATCCTTCTCTCGCACACCCATCGCGATCATCTCGGTGCCACGGCGGCGTTGAAGGCGGCGACCAACGCCCCGACCCACGGGTTCCATCGCCCCGCCACGCCGTCCTTCACCCCCGATCGCCCGCTGAAAGATGGCGATACCCTCGCCGGTCTCACCGCGCTGCACACACCCGGCCACGCCAGCGACCATCTCGCCTTCGTCTACGCGGTGGCGGGTGTGGGCGACATCCTGTTCAGCGCCGATCATGTGATGTCGTGGTCGTCCTCGATCGTGAACCCGCCCGATGGCGACATGAAGGCCTATTACGACAGTCTTCTCCGCCTGCTCGACCGGAACGAGGTTTTCTACCTGCCCGGCCACGGGCCGATCCTGCCCGAACCGCGCGCTCTGGTCGCCGAAATGCTCGATCACCGGCGCAGACGCGAGACGGCGATCCTGAACGCCCTGCGCTCGGGGCTCGCGACCGTCGCCGCCATCGCGGCCGAACTCTACGCCAAGCAGGACCCGATGCTGAAAATCGCCGCCGAGCGCAACGTGCTCGCGCACCTGCTCAAGCTGCGCGCCGAGGGCATCGCCCTCGATCGCGGCGATACCTGGACCCCAATCTGATCGCCAGTCTCTGATCGCCTGCTTCCAACCCCAGGGAAAGGATGCACCATGCCGAAATCCGCCTCCGTCTCCGCCCGCGTCCGGGCGTTCTGCGACGATCTCGGCCTGCGTATCCCGATCCTGCTCGCCCCCATGGCCGGTGCGTGCCCACCCTCGCTCTCCATCGCGGTCGCGGAAGCCGGCGGACTGGGCGCCTGCGGCACGCTGATGATGCAGCCCGAGGCGATCGCGCAATGGGCGTCGGATGTCAGGGCGGCCACCGATGGCCGGTTCCAGCTCAACCTGTGGCTCCCCGACCCCGCGCCGGCGCGCGATGCGGCGAAGGAAACCGCGGTCCGCGCCTTTCTCGAACACTGGGGCCCGGCGATCGAACCCGGCGCGGGCGATCGCGGCCTGCCCGATTTCGCCGCCCAGTGCGCCGCGATGCTTGAGGCCCGCCCGGCCGCGCTCTCGTCGATCATGGGCGTCTATCCGCCCGAATTCGTCGCGGCGATGAAGGCGCGCGGCATCAGATGGTTCGCCACGGCGACGACGGTGGCCGAGGCGAAAATCGCCGAAGCCGCCGGCGCCGATGTCATCGTTGCCCAGGGCATGGAGGCGGGCGGGCATCGCGGCGCTTTCGACCCCGCGAAGGCCGAAGTGGAGCAGGTCGGCCTGTTCGCCCTTCTGCCGGCGATCGTCGATGCGGTCTCGGTTCCGGTGGTCGCGACCGGCGGCATCGCCGATGCGCGCGGGGTTGCCGCCGCGCTGATCCTCGGCGCTTCGGCTGCGCAGATCGGCACCGGCTTCCTGCGCAGCCCGGAGGCGAAACTCGCTCCCGCCTGGGCGGATGCGATCGGCGCCGCCCTGCCCGAGCAGACGATGGTGACGAGAGTGTTCAGCGGCCGGCCGGGGCGCAGCATCGCGACCGCCTATGCCCGCGCGGCGACGGCCCCCGGCGCGCCCGCGCCCGCGCCCTATCCGGTGCAGCGCGGCCTGACCCTCGCAATGCGCGCGGCCGCGACGAAGGCCGGCGATATCGACCGGATCCAGGCCTGGGCCGGCCAGTCCTCCGCCCTTGCGCAGGCCCGCCCCGCCGGCGAGATCGCCCGCACGGTCTGGGACGAGGCCCGGTCCCTGCTTCCCGCCGGATAATCCAAGCGGAGCCGGGCGAAGCACGCGGACGTGATGAAGAATCGTCCGCGTCCGCACCCCGTTTACGCGTGAGAAGACCGATATCCTTCTTCCGGCACGCCGGCGGGCGTTCCGGTGGAGGTCGCGATGACCGCGCCGCGGTTCATGGTCGCCGTTCTTCTGCTCATCCTGTCCGGCTGCGCGCTGTCCGGTTCCGGCCCGGGCATGGGCGGCAACGACAATGCCTCTCCCGTCAGCGTCGTTCACCATGGCTCCGGCGGTGGCGGGATGCACCCGCATCACGGTCCGGCCGCATCGCACGACGGCTCCGGCGGGCATGTCGGCCATTGAAAGCGAGAGAGCGATTGTCCGGGCGCATCGGGTTCATCGTTGTCAGCGGGATCGTCGCGGCGACAGCGGTCGCGCTGCCCGCACGGGCGAACGCGTTGCAACGCCGGATGATGGATCAGCGGGCCGGATTGCAGGCAATCGCCAACGGGCAGGCAATCGAGCAATTCAAAATCCTGCCCCCGGTTCAACTGCCATCTGAACGGCCCGTCGAAACATCGAAGCAGGGTCATGTCCCGCCGGCGCCCAGCCCGAACTGCGTGCAGCCGGGGCAGGCGGTCTCCCCGTCCTGCCGACCCTGACCGATCCGGAACGGGTTTCCACATCCGCGTTGACCTGCGATCGTGTTATGAAGCATGATATTTATTAACGACGCCATCGCCCGGCTTCGGGACATCACGACCGGAACCGGGGCGACCGGAGCCGGGGCAACCGGATTGGATGAGTCGAACAACCAGAAGGGGAGGATCTCATGACATCGCCAGCACCGAAACCCGCGCGTAACCGCCGGCTCCGCCGTTCCCTGCTCGCCGGCGGCGCACTCGCCGCTGCCGCCCTGTTCGCCGGGGTAACGGCGCAGGCGTCCGGCCCGGTCAAGGTCGGCTTCATCGTCAAAACCCTGACCAACCCGTATTTCGCGGCGATGCAGAAAGCCGCCGTGGCCGAGGCGAAGACAGCCGGCGTCCACATGGTGTTCGAGGCCGGCAAGTACGACGGCGATGTCGGCACCCAGATTTCCGACATCGAGGATCTGACCACGCGCGGCGTGAACGCGATCATCATCGCGCCCAGCGTCTCCGCCTCGGTGGTGCCCGCGCTGCGCAAGGCCCAGAAGGCCGGGGTGACGGTGATCGCCGTCGATACCGCGATCGGCCCGCCCGACATCGCCAACAGCTTCGTCGCCACCGACAATTTCAAGGGCGGCCTCAAGGACGGCGAATGGGCGAAAGCGGCGATGCACGGCAAAAAGCCGGTGGTCGCCCTGCTCGAAGGCACGCCGGCCTCCTCGGTCAACACCGAGCGCATGGGCGGCTTCCTCAAGGGCATGGGGATGACCAAAAGCCAGGCCGCGGTCGACCTCATCACCAACGGCGACCAGACCAAGGCGCTGACCGCGATGCAGAACGCCCTCGTCGCGCACCCGGACATCAATCTGGTCTGGACCATCAACGAGCCCGCCGCGTTCGGCGCTTATACCGCGATCGAGAAAGCCGGCCTCGCCGGCAAGATCAAAATCGTCACCATGGACGGCTCATGCAGCGGGATGAAAGCGGTCGCCGACGGTCATTTCAGTGCCGACATCCTGCAATTCCCCGGCAAGATGGCGCAGGTCGGCATTCAGGAAGCGGTCGAGGCCGCCCACGGCAAAACCCTGCCCAAGCGGGTCGATACCGGCGAGCCGCTTGCCACCGCGCACCCGATGAAGGGCGTGCCCAGCATCACCCCGGCCAAGGCGCTCACCGAGTGCTGGGGCTGACGCATGGAGGTTGCGGCCCGGCGCCCGTTTACTGAAAGCCTGCGCCAGGGCTTCGAGCGCGTTCACAGCGCCGGGCTGTTCGGGCCGATCCTCGCGATCGTCGTCGAGATCGTGGTGTTCGGCCTGCTCGCCCCGCGCTTCGCGAGCACGCGCAACTTCGTCCTCATCGCCGGACAGGCGATGGAGATTTCCACCCTCGCGATCGGCCAGACCCTGATCATCCTGGTCGCCGGAATCGACCTCGCCAACGGGCTGGTGATGGTTCTGGCGAGCGTGGTGATGGCGAAACTCGCGGTCGCCGGCGCGCCGCTTGCCGTCGCCGTAATCGCCGGCATCTCGGTCACCGCCGGCTTCGGTCTCGCCGAGGGGCTTCTGGTGGCGCTGATGGGCCTGCCGCCCTTCATCGTCACCCTCGGCTTCTTCAACGTGGCAATGGCGCTCGCCCTGATCATCTCGAACGAGGCGACGGTGATCAACCTGCCGCCCGCGCTCCTTTCCTTCGGCAACGACATCACGATCGGCGGCACCGGAATCCCGATCGGCATTTTCGTCATGCTCGGCGTTCTCGTGGTCACCTGGTATGCCCTGCGTGAAACCGCGTGGGGCAAACACATGTATGCCCTTGGCGATAACATCCATGCGGCCCGGCTCACCGGCATCCGGGTCAACCGGGTGCTCATCTCGGCCTATATCGCCGCCGGGGTAATCTACGGCATTGCCGCGCTGATGCTGCTCGGCCGCACTACCGTCG
Organism: Acidiphilium sp.; assembly: GCA_036379275.1. Lineage (GTDB taxonomy): Bacteria > Pseudomonadota > Alphaproteobacteria > Acetobacterales > Acetobacteraceae > Acidiphilium. The sequence continues at coordinate 4,527 of DASVGZ010000454.1, forward strand.
CCAACCCGGATGCCGGGCAGACCGCCAATCTCGAAAGCATCACCGCCGCGGTGATCGGCGGCGTCAGCCTGTTCGGCGGCCGGGGCAGTATCGCGGGCCCGGTGCTCGGCGCGTTCATCGTCGGCATCCTGCAGAACGGCCTGACCATCATCGGGGTCGATGCGCTCTATCAGGAAATCGCCATCGGCCTTCTGGTGATCCTCGCCGTCCTGCTC
>DASVGZ010000455.1:0-2356 GCA_036379275.1 Acidiphilium sp.
AACGTGGGGCTATCCGGTCGCGAGCCGGCACCTGCGAGGAGCCCCCCATGCATCCCTGGATCATGCAAATCATTGCCCAACAACACGCGCGCGATCTGCGGCAGCAGGCAGACCGCTGGCGCCTTGCCCACAGCCTCCGCGCCGGTCGACGATCTCTGCGGCACAGGTCGATGCCGAAACGCATCGCCGGGCAGACCGAATGGGCGCCGTCACTTGGACAACCGGTACCGCCATTTGGGGAACCGGCACCGCCACTTGGGGAACCGGCACCGCCACTTGGGGAACCGACACCGCCATGCGCCGAACGGGCAGCGTAGGCCGCAGCACCGCGACCCTCACAGCCACATGCTGTCCGGTGCCCGCCTGGAAAATCACCACGACGTTCCGCCGCGGGCAGGATCGCCGTGATCCGGTGGGTCAGGTCGGCTGGGTTGGCACCTTTGATGCGGGCCGCGGTGGCCGAGAGTTCTTGCGCGTCAAGGGAAACCGCGTTCATCCTCAAATCCGCCCGCCTCATGCCCTGGCGGGACGAGTAGTAGCCCTTCGACGATCTTGGCAGAGGGCCCTACGGCCGGGGCGAACGGGCTCCGGTCATGGGCGTCAAGCGTGGAACGGTTCAATCGGCGGGCGACAAGCCCGCGATCCGGTCCTGCAGCGAGCGCCGTTCGGCATCGGTCTGCGCAAGTTCGATGGCGCGCTCGAAGGCCTCCCGCGCATCTTCGGGGAGCCCCGCGCGGCGAAGCAGTTCCCCCCGCGTGGAGTGAAAGTAGCGGTAGTGGCTGAGGTCGAGCATGTCGAGAATCGCGAGTCCGGCGGCCGGTCCCTGGACCTCTGAGATCGCGATAGCGCGATTCATCTCGACGACCTGCGATCCTGTCTGCCGAGCGAGAATGCCGTACAGCTCGGCAATCTGGGACCAGTCGCGTACCTCGTGAAGGTGCAGCTCGGCGATTTCCGCCTGTATCAGGTACGGCCCCGGGCGCCCTGGGCGCAGAGCCGCTTCCAGATAGCGGCGCCCCTCAGAGATCTGCATCCGATCCCACAGGCCGCGATCCTGCTCGTCGAGCGGAACGATCCGGCCGTCGCGAATGCGCGCCGCTCGTCGGGAATCGTCCAGCAGCATCAACGCCAAGAGTCCGAGCACTTCGCCTTCGTCGGGCATCGACTCGGCCAATTCCCGGCCGAGTTGGATAGCCTCCGCGGCGAGATCGACCCGGTTGTCGCCCCAGCCCTGGTTGAAGATCAGATACACCACTGCGAGTACGGCGGCGATCCGGTCTTGGATCTCGTCTTCGCCCGGAACCGCGAAGGGTATTCTGGCCTCTCGGATCTTGCGCTTGGCGCGGGTCAGCCGCTTGCTCATGGTGTCGAACGGAACCAAGAAGGCGCGCGCGATCTCTTCCGTCGACAGGCCGCCGAGCGTGCGCAAGGTCAGTGCGACCCGCGCATCGAGACTCAGGATTGGGTGACAGCACGTGAAGATCAGCTCGAGGCGCTCGTCGGGGATCGGCGTGCGATCGCTCGCCGTCGAGTGGGGGCACGTCGAATCCTCCGGGATCGCTTCGATGTCACGCGCCAGCAGCACGGTCTTCGCAGCCAAGGCGCGTTGGCGGCGGATTCGGTCGATCGCGCGGTGGCGCGCCGTGGTCACCAACCAGCCGACCGGATTGGCTGGCTCCCCGTCCCGCGGCCATCGCTCAGCGGCGATCGCGAATGCGTCGGCGGCGGCATCCTCGGCCAGTTCGATGTCTCCGAGCGCGCCGACCAACGCCGCCACCACGCGACCCCAGTGATCACGGAAGACGGCGTCAAGCGCCACCGAAGAACCCCTCGATGATCGGCCGGACCTCGATCGCGCCGCTGCTTTCCCTGGCGCCTTCGGCCTGCCGCGCAACCTCCATCGCCTGGTCGAGGCTGTCAACGTCGATGACGATGATCCCAGCAAGGTACTCCTTGCTATCGATGAACGGCCCATCGGTGACCAGCATCTCGCCGTCGCGGCTTCGCAGCGTAGCTGCCGTCTCGTCCGGTTGCAGCCGAGCCCAGGCCGTAACCTGCGGCCGTCCCAGGACGGTTGCTACCGTGTCGCTGATCTTTTCGGTCGGGGCTGCAGCGCGCCCGTAAATCAGAAGTGCATACCGCATGAGGCCTCCCGCCGCGGAATTTCGGGGCGCTTTCGAGTATGCGGGAGCCAGGCGCTGTTGTGCCGGGGTAGCCCGGAGTCCGATTTCGCGGTGGGAGTTGCGGTTCCACCGCGAAATGCGGTGCCTGACGTGTCCGTCCTGGGCCCGGTCGTTCGTCATACGGATAGATCCGCGCGCTGACAGCGCGGCGGCCGGCGTTGCCGGCACATTCA
>DASVGZ010000456.1:0-2393 GCA_036379275.1 Acidiphilium sp.
AGCGGCGTTTTGTGCGCGGATTCTAACCGTCGCCAACGGGCACAGAGACACGCCTCGAATCTGCCCTCCGTAAGAACCCGAAATGGCGCCGGAATCCGACTCGGCTGCCAGGCCGGAGCGAACGCGGACCCGTCTGCGCGGCGAATTCGTTGGCGCAAAGACGACGGCCGCGAGGACGCTAACCGATTTGCGGGGCATTCTGGAACATAGGCGGCAAGTTTGTTCCGGACACATGGGTAATGCCTCCTGGCCTGGTTAACCAGGCCAGGAGGCATGGATGCCGTGGAAGCTGCTCGGACCCAGGCTATCGGATGTGAGGCTGCAATGGGTCACTCGTTTTTCCAACATCGCAACCATGAAAATTTGTCCGGAGCACGGTCCACGCCGACCATCCCGAAAACTTGGCACCCCCTATCCCGACGGGCTGGGCGCTGCTCAAGGGAAATAGCTGAGCGACGCTGCTGGGCAGAGAGACGCAAGGAGACAGTTTGTCCTTGACCGTAAGAACTGACGTTCTTACCTTCCGGGCACGACAGAGGCGCGGGCGATGCTCACCACCAAGCTGCAAAAGGTCGGAAATTCCACGGGGCTGGTCATTGCCCGCAACGTGCTGGCGGAAGCACGCCTTGCCGTAGGGGACGAGGTTGTGCTCACGGCGGAGGCCGGCAAGATTGAGATTACCAAGGCCGAAGACGGGTACAACCGGGCCATGGAAATCGGGCGCGCCTTTGCGCAGCGCTATCGGCAGACCATGGCGATTCTCTCCCGGTGAGGGAGCACGTCCTTCTACCGCCCCTTAAAGCGATATTGGACTTGCACGCGGAGCTGCTGGCCGAATGGGGAGGAGCGGCTGGAATCCGCGACATGGACGCCCTGGAAGCCGCCCTCGCCCGGCCACAGCATATCCTCGCCTATAGTGCCGACCCGATAACCGTCTTCGACCTTGCCGCGGCGCTATGCGCCAGTATTTGCCGCCACCACCACCCGTTCGTTGATGGCAACAAGCGTACCGCCTTCGCGGCACTGGGCGTGACGCTCGGGCTCAATGGCCTGTACCTGGACGTTGCCGAACGCGAGGCGGCCGAGAAGATGACGGCGCTCGCCGCCGGGGGAATGGGCGAGCAAGCATTTCGGGACTGGGTAGCCGATAACAGCTTCGAGCTACGGGACGCTGGGCCGGGCTGAGCGTGGCCCGTTGTCGCCCGCTGCCGCCGGGTGTCACGGCTCCTGAGAAGCCCCTGAGAAGCCCCGGGCCGAAGTGAGCTTATAAGCGACTATTAACATCGTTCTATAAGCACTTGAGAATACTTGGTGCCGACGCTCGGACTTGAACCGAGGACCTACTGATTACGAATCAGTTGCTCTACCGCTGAGCTACGTCGGCCCGCGCCGCCTATACCGCCCGTTCGATCGGCTCGCAACCACGCTCCGGGAGCGGGCGCGGCGCCTCCTTCTTGATCGCCCCGATCAACGCCCGCACCTCCGCCCGCGCCGCCACGTGGCTCATGCCAAGCGGAATCCCGAGCCCCGCCTCACGCAAGTCGAGGAGCGTCAGACCCTGCAGGTAGAGTTCGCGGAAGATCACCCTCTCGCCAAAACCCTTCACCGTGCGGAAACCAATCCTTTTCGCGAGAATGTCGATCGTCATGCCCACGTCGCGCTTATTCCGTTGCTCGACCGCACCCATCCGGTTGCGCATGACGATCCAATCGATCCGCCCACGGTCGCGTGCAAAGCGCGCCTTGCGCGCCTGCCAGACCATCTCGCTATAGATGCTCGGCCGCACCACGTCGTGGTTTTCCGGGTCCACCTTCGCGAGCATCGCGAAATCGACGAAGCTATCGTTGATCGGCGTGATGAGCGTATCTGCGTACGAGTGCCCAAGCCGGGCGAGGAAGGTGTTCGAGCCGGGACAGTCGATCACGACGATGTCGCAGTCGCGCGCGAGGTCGCGGCAAGCCGCCGTGAAACGCTCAGTTTCTTCCTTTTCCGCGATCGCGCGGCTATCCGCGTCGCTCTGCGCGACCACCGCGGAACGCGGCATCGGGAGGGCCACACCGTTCGCACGCGTAAACGCCTCGCGCGCCTGAATATAGCCCGCGAGCGTCGCCTGGCGTGCGTCGAGGTCGATCGCGCCCACGCGATAGCCGTCCCGCAACAGCCCGACGATGAGATGCATCGCCGTCGTCGACTTCCCGGATCCTCCTTTTTCGTTGCCGAGGACGATGACCTCCGTACCCCGCTCGACCGTGATGCTGCTCAAGCCTGCCGCCCTCACCCCTGCCATCCCGCGCGACGAGAATTAGGCCACGGCACCGTACGCCGTCCACGGCCGGGACGAGTCGCGGCTCAACGGCCAGTCAGAATGCGCTCCACGAGTTGCTTGACCGTCG
>DASVGZ010000457.1:0-6452 GCA_036379275.1 Acidiphilium sp.
CATCGTATTTCTGATCGTTATCCGACCAGACATAGTAATTTCTTGCGGCCGATCCAGGTTTGGCCGTGCGGGCGCGTTGAAACCATGGATGTTGATCGGATGTGTGATTGATGACCAGTTCGGTAATCACGCGGATGCCGCGCCGGTGTGCCGCATCGATGAAGCGGCGCAGATCGGCAAGCGTGCCGTACTCCTCATGAACCGCACGATACGAACTGATATCGTAGCCATCGTCCCGCCGGGGAGACGGATAGAACGGCAAAAGCCATACGACGGTGACTCCGAGTTCGGCAATATAGTCCAGCTTCTCGGTCAATCCCGGAAAATCGCCGACCCCATCATTGTCTTTATCGAAAAACGATTTGACGTGAACTTGATAGATCACGGCATCCTTGTACCATTGCGGATCGTCCCCGATGGCTTTCCGGGCGATGCTGCCCGCACGCCTCATGGTCTGACCCGCCAGATGCAATAAGGAAGCTCCCGCGGATCGAACGCAACCGTCTGATACTTCCCATGCCAGGTGAAGGAAACGCCACGAACCAGATCTTCAGCCTGTAGCGAGGCGTCATCGGAAAGTCCAAACTTCCGGAGAGGAAGCTCCACGGTCACCTCCTGACGGTTGAACGGGTCGATCCCGATCGCTACCAGAACGACATTGGTTCGATCTTGATTCGATTTTTCGAAAAAAAGAACATCGTCCCCGGAAACCGGCAAAAATTCGAGGCCCAGGTGATTTTGCAGGGCCGGGTTATATCGCCGAATGCGGTTGAGGGTCGTGATCTCCTTGATAATATTACCGCTCCGTTCATGATCCCACATCCGAATCTGATATTTTTCCGAATCGAGATATTCTTCGCGACCCGGTATGGCTTGCGATTCGCATAACTCGAACCCGTTATAGACTCCCCACAAACCTGACAGGGTCGCAGCCAGCGCCGCACGAATCAGGAATCCTGCCCGACCCGATGTTTGCAGAAACAGGGGATTGATATCCGGTGTGTTGACAAAGAAATGTGGTCGAAAAAATTCCCGCGGCTCCGTCGTGGTCAGTTCGACCAGATAGTTTTTCAACTCCGGTGCGGTGTTACGCCAGGTGAAGTATGTATAACTCTGCGAAAAACCGAGTTTTGCCAGACGGTACATCAATTTAGGTCTGGTGAAGGCTTCAGAAAGAAAGATCGCCTCTGGATGACGCGCGCGGATATCGCCAATCAGCCACTCCCAGAACGGCAGAGGCTTTGTGTGGGGGTTATCGACCCGAAAAGTACGGATTCCAAGATTGATCCAGAAAACTACGATATCCCGAAGCGCGATCCAGAGAGAAGGCATCGCGCCGCCGGCATAAAAATCGACATTGACGATATCTTCGTATTTCTTTGGCGGGTTCTCGGCATATTTGATCGAGCCGTCTGGCAGCCAGTCGAACCATTCTGGATGCTCCTGCAACCATGGATGATCCGGCGCACACTGGATCGCGAAGTCGAGTGCGATTTCCAGTCCGTTCTCTTCTGCCGCATTCAGAAGTTTCCTGAAATCATCGAAAGTACCGAGTTCCGGGAGTATCGTGTCATGCCCGCCTTCCCAGGCGCCAATCGCATACGGGCTGCCTGGATCATCCGGGCCTGAAATCACCGCATTATTGCGCCCCTTCCGATTTTTCCGGCCGATCGGATGGATGGGCGGAAAGTAGAGAACATCGAACCCCATGGCGCGAATACGCGGCAGTTGAACGATGACATCGGCAAACGTGCCATGGCGGGACGGATCGTTACTCTGACTGCGCGGGAAGATTTCATACCAGCTTGCAAAACCCGCAGCTTTTCGTTCGGCGTCAACTGGATACACCGTTTCGGATCGAATCAGGAATCGCCTTTCCTCGCACGCGCGCATCAGCGCGATTGTCATCGGATCGGTCAGAATTCGATAGCGATGTTCCAGATCAGTTTCAGGAAGGCTGGCAAGGCGTCCGGCAATATCGCCAGCATGACATACGGATGCGTGTTGCACCACTGCCTTGACCATGGCGATTCCCTTGATCAGTTCGCGGTCGACAGAAACGGAGGCTTCCCACTTTTTGATGATTTCCTTGACGAGGCCGCCGAAACGATCGATCCAGGCTTCAATCGTGAAAGCGTGTCGTCCGATCCGCTTGAGTTGAAAGCTGGCGGACCAGCGGTCGTTGTCCAGAATTTTCATCGGACAGCGTTGCCATTCGGTCTCATCGAAACCGCGCCAGAGCAGATCGGCGGCAAGCGTGCCGTGACCGTCGCTGATCAGATCGGCTTCGACCGTCACGAAATCGCCGACGATGCGTTTTGCCGCAAACCGACCGCAATCGACCGCTGGTGTAACCGCCTCTATCGCGATTCGTGCCGCCGTCACAGCATTTTCTGCAGTCTTACCGTCGCCTGAAGGAGTGATGATCGGAGCGGTTTTCGCGCCACGAAGACAGGCGGTTTCACCGGGGGCGAGAATGACGGATGCGCCATCCGAAAGCCGAATATCGCTGATGGGTTCGAAACCTGAAACCGGTTCGCCGAGCCAGTTTCGAAGCCGGTCAAACCGGATTACCGCTTCCCGATCCAGCGACGCATTGGCGAGGTATATGAGTGAAACTCCTCGCATCACGGCAATGACATCCGAACCGGGTGGCGAGACGATCCGGGCGGAGCGCCCGAACGAGGCACGATGGTTCCGCCGGCAGGCATTGGCCTCGCTGACCGCTTCCGCCGGATACGCGGCATCCATCGGCATGACCCAGGAATCGCCGAAGATACTCGAAAATCCGATCGCGCGCCGGAGCGCGGATTCAGGGACGGTGAGCGAAGCCGCGTCATTTCCGGACGGCGGAATCGCGAACGAAAGCACCTTGCCAACAGTGCCAACCCGTTCCGCGTCATCCGCAAGCCAGCCGGAACGGAAATCCCACCAGCACGACGACGATGCAGCAAAATCGAAACCGCACCCCGCAAGTTTCCCGGTCTCTTCTGCCGATGCTCCGAATGTCACGGCGATGAATACGACGGCGGGGCTTCGGCTCCTTGCCCTGTCGATCAGGGATCGCCACACTGAAGCAGGAATCCGGTGGGCCATGCGACAGCAGAACCCCGTAACACCCAATTCCTGCCGGAGAGCGATGCAATCCTTCCATTCATCGGGCGATCTGTCTTCATCGAAGGCAAGCTCGACGAAAAATTCGAGGCCACGTTCACGAAGCAATGCCGCGAAACCAGAAAAACCCGAGTCATCCCCTTGCCCGCCTGCATTCGGTTGCGTCAGCAGGATCGCATCGAAACCGAGCGAAACCGCCTGGTCCGCAAGATTCTGTCCGGCGGCAGGATCACAAACAGATTTCGGAGGAACCTGATAAATCGACAACGGAGCATCACGCCGCCGTCCGGCGTTCAATTCGTCCGGCTGGCCGGCATCAAGGCCGGCAACAGGCATCGTGACGAATCTGTCATCCATGCGGCATCACCCTCACGCGGCCCCAATCGGCACGCCGTCGTAACGCAACGGATTGGCGGCGATTCAACCATCGCGGTCCGGCGTGGTCAAGCCGCATAAAAGCGAGCCGGGCAAACGTCGGTTCCGAAGCGTGCCTGACCGGGATGTGGGCACGTCGCCGGCACGTTCAAGGCGGCGATGGGCCGCGATTACGCAGCCGTCTTATTGTTTCGAAATCATTGTAAATCGGGTGCCCGGTCCGCCCAGGGCGCCGCCTGTTCAAGTTGGGCCGCAAGACGCAACAATATATGCTCCTCGCCGAACCGCGCGGTGAACTGCACGCCGACCGGCATTCCATCCGCTCCCCAATGCAGGGGCACCGACATGGCCGGAACGAAGGTGAGATTGGCAAGCTGGGTGAACGGCGTGCGTTCCAGATTTTTGTAGGCAAGACGATCGACGATGCCGGATTTCAGCAGCAGTTTTCCGGCACCCAGAACCGCCGTGAGTTTCGCCATGGTTTGCAGGAATTCCGGCGTTTCCAGCTCGCCGATCCGCGCCGGTCCCATCGCCGTGACCGGGGTGAGAAACAGGTCGTAGCTTGCATGAAACGCGCCGAGGGCGCGGGCAAAGCCGTTCCAGTGGCTCTGAAGCTGGACAAAAGATTCCGCCGACATCGCCCGGCCCAGCAACGCCAGGGCGCGGGTATCGGGATGGAAGACGGATTCGGAAGCTTTTTTCTCCCGTCTGACTTCGTCCACCAGCGCAGCAACATGGCCGAAATAGAGCCCCATGTAGCAGCGCGCGAGCAGGCGGCCATCGATTGCCGGTTCGGCTTCCTCGACATGGTGGCCAAGCGATTCGAGCAGCGATGCGGCTTTGGCGACGGCCTCGGTCATTTCCGGCGCGACCGCCCCACCGACCGGCGAGCGGGCGGAGAAGCCGATGCGCAACCGCCCAGGGTCTGCACCGACTTCCTGCGCATAGGGGCGCACGGGCGGTGGAATCACGAACGGATCGCCCGGCTCCGGTCCCGCGAGAACATCGAGCATCGCCGCCGAATCCCGCACGCTTCGGGTCAGAACGTGGCTGCACACGGCGCCTTCCCAGCTTTCGCCGATCGCAGGGCCTTCCGAAACCCGTCCGCGCGACGGTTTCAGGCCGAACAGCCCGCAATAGGCGGCGGGAATCCGGATCGAGCCACCGCCATCCGAGGCGCCTGCCATCGGCACCACCCGGCCCGCCACCAGAGCCGCCGCGCCGCCGGACGAACCGCCGGGCGTGCGATCGGGATTCCAGGGATTGCGGGTTGCCCCGCGCAGGATCGTCTCGGTGGTGCCCTTCAGGCCGAGTTCGGGAGTCGCGGTCGAGCCGATGACGACGAGGCCGGCGGCAAGGCAGCGATCGACATAGGCGGAATTGCGGATCGCGATGTTGTCGCGCAGCGGCACCGCGCCCATGGTCATGCGCATTCCCGCATAATCCTGCGCGATATCCTTGAGCGGAAACGGCACGCCGGCGAACCGGCCGGTGAGCGGCCCTGCTGCCTGCGAGCGCGCGCGATCCCGCGCATCGACGGCGATGGCATTCAGCCGGGGTTCGGCGGCGTCGAGCCGGGCGAGTGTGGCTTCGAGAAGCTCCGAGGCGGAAACCTCTTTTTTCGCGACCAGTTCGGCGAGCGCCGTGGCATCCAGCCCGCCGATCTGATCGCTCAGGGGCATCGGCCGCTCACAGCGACAGTCTGAGCCGGGTTGCGAATTCGCCGACCACACCGCGACGGAACAGCAGAACGCAGGCGATGAAGATCAACCCCTGGATCACCGTAACCCAGTCGCTGAAACTGGCGAGATAATATTGCATCGCGATGATGATGGCCGCGCCGATCAGCGGCCCGAACACGGTGCCGATACCGCCGACCAGAACCATCAGAACGACGATGGCCGAGGTGATGTTGCCGACATCGCTCAGTGTGACGATTCTGGTGACCATGGAATTGAGAGCGCCGGCGATGCCGGACAGAAACGCCGCGAGGATGAAAATGATCCATTTATAGCGGTCGACACGGTAGCCGAGCGAGATCGCGCGGTTCTCGTTCTCGCGGATCGCCTTCACCACCTGGCCGAACGGCGAATAGATCACCCGGTGCACGAACAGGAACCCGATCAGAAAAATCGCCAGAACGAAGCCGTAGAGATGAAGATCAGGCGCAAGCGGAACAGCACCGAACAGCATCCCGCGCGGAATGTTCGGAATGCCGTTCTCGCCGCCGGTGAATCCGGTGGCCTGCACCGCGAAAAAAATGATGAACTGCGCAAGCGCAAGCGTGATCATCGCGAAATAGATGGTCTGCCGGCGGATCGAAAGCCAGCCGAATACGGTGCCGATCGCCGCTCCGGTGAGGCCGCCGATCAGAACACCGGGGATCGGCGGGACATGCCAGTTCAGCATCATCCAGCCGCCGACATAGCCGCCCATGCCGAAAAACGCCGCCTGGCCGAACGAAAGCAGGCCGATATACCCCATCAGCAGATTGGCGCCCATCGCGAACAGGGCGAAACACATGACCTGCATCAGGAAAATCGGATAGGCGACGAATGGCGCCGCCGCGAGAATGACCACCATCAGCGCGAAACCGGCGGTCTGCGCGCGGGTGAATTCCGGCATCACGCCACTTTCCCGAACAATCCGGCCGGGCGGGCGAGCAGGATGATCGCCATCACCGCGAAGATCACCACCGACGAGGCGGGCGGATAGAAAACCTCGGTGAACCCCTGAATGATGCCGAGAGCGAAGCCGGTAAGAATGGAGCCGCCGATCGAGCCCATGCCGCCGATCACCACCACGGCGAACACGGTATTGATCAGATCGGTGCCCATGTCCGGATTGACCGAATAGAGCGGAGCGGCGAGCACGCCGGCAAACCCGGCGAGCGCGACACCGCCCGCGAAGGTCAGCGCGATCAGGCGCGGCACGTTGATGCCGAATGCCTGCACCAGCGCCGG
>DASVGZ010000458.1:0-4729 GCA_036379275.1 Acidiphilium sp.
GGCCCGGTAATCGACACGACGGAAAAAGATGATCGCGATCACGCCGGGGAAGAACTGGGTAATTCCGAAATAGGCGGTGTTGATCAGGGTCAGCATCAAAGACGGGGTTCCGAGGGTGAGCGCGATCGACAGGACGAGATAGACGACGACCACGATCTGCGCGCCGGAGCGCTGCCGCGGTTCGGACAGATGCGGCACCAGATTGCGCGTGACCAGCGGGCCGATCGACAGGCAGATGCCGGCAAGAACGACGAGGCCAGAGAGCGCCGCGCCGGCCGCGACCAGGCCGAGCAGCCAGTCGGGCAGAAGATTGACCGCCGCCGCCATGAACGCCTGGTTGGGCGAGGCGAGATGGAAATGCTGGTCGAGCGCGTAATAGGCGGCGATGACGAGAAACGGATACATCAGCATGTAGAGCGGCATGAAAATCTGCGCCCGGCGGATGGTCTGCTCGCTGCGCGCGGTGAAGATGTTCGGAATCGCGAACGGAAACATGTAGAAGCCGAGCGCCTGGAAAATGATCGTGCTGATGGCGAAGTGTTCTCCTGTCGGCGTCATGTGGTTCTGGACATGCGCATTCGCCGCCGCGAACACATGCGAGAGACCGTGAATCGAGGCGGCGGCCACGCCGGTTACCACAAGGGCGAGAACGAGGAGGGTATCCTTGAGGATCGATACGAACGCCGGCGCGCGGACGCCGGACATCGCGATATAGGCGAAGGCGAGAATGGCCGCGATGATCGACAGGACCAGGGGGTTGAAGTGCCAGCCGAGACCGTTCAGGGCGACGATCAGTCCGGTGAACTGGAGTTGGCCCCACGGAATCATGAAAAGGATCGCGGTGATGGTGACGGTCAGTTCCAGCGCGCGGCTGCCGAAATGGCCCTTGAACACATCCGGCAGGGTCACCGCATCGTAGGTCTGTCCGGCGCGCCAGATCCAGGGGTTGAGAAAATAGCCGACCGGATAGGCAAGGAGAATGTAGCCGAGAAACCAGATTCCATAGGTTGGCCCCTTGGCGTAGATGCCGCCGGGAAACCCGATCATCGTGCCGATGCTGTAGATTTCGCCGGCGGCGAGAAAGAACAGGAGATAGCCGCCGAACTGCCGGGACGCGATGAAATACTCGCGAAGATCGAGGACGTTATGGCCGCGTTTGGCCAGATACGCGACGATCAGGGAAACGACGATCAGGATTCCGAAAACGAAGCTCGCCATCTGTCGTCTCCCTCAGGATGCTTCGCCGCGATGGCGGTCGAAACGGAACCAGCAGATGGCAAGGCACAGGGCGGTCAGGATGAACTAGGCGAACATCCAGAGATAGAGGAACGGTATGCCATAGATCGTGAACTGAACCGTGTTCACGGCGGGCAGAAGAACGACGATCGCGACGAACGGGATTCCGAGTCCGATGGCGGGTCTGAGCATTTTATCCTCCTGATCTTGTCTTGATGTCCTGACGGGGTCGGGTTTGACGTGTGTTTGCGCCGGCCGCGATGAAATCGGAAAGCATTCCTTTCGCCGCCATGCCGCCGGACTGAAGGATCAGGCCGTTGGCGGATGGATGACCGGTAGCATGGTCTGGTTCCTTTCCGGATGGTGCCAGAGCGAAAGATTTATCGAGCCAGATTATCGTACAGCGGATTTGTATTGACGGATGCGCTTTTTAGTATCACAAGTCAATACGAAAATATCCAATCAATGGAAAACAATCGAATGAATTCGTCCCGCTCAGAGACCGCAACTGGCCGGGAATCGCTGGAATAATCGCAACGCCATGCACCCCGCGCCGCACGGGCGGGTCGGGAACAGAGAGGAACAAGCTATGAGAATGACGACGGAAGAAGCCTTCGTGAAAGTTCTGCAGATGCACGGCATCGAACATGCCTTCGGCATCATCGGCTCTGCCTTCATGCCGATTTCGGATCTGTTTCCGAAGGCTGGCATTACCTTCTGGGATGTGGCGCACGAGACCAATGGCGGACTGATCTGCGACGGCTATACCCGGTCCACCGGCAAGATGGGCATGGCAATCGCGCAGAACGGTCCGGGCGTCACCGGCTTCGTCACCGCGATCAAGACCGCCTACTGGAACCATACCCCGATGTTGCTGGTGACGCCGCAGGCGGCGAACCGCACGATCGGTCAGGGCGGGTTCCAGGAAGTCGAGCAGATGGCGATGTTCCGCGACATGGTGTGCTACCAGGAAGAAGTGCGCGATCCGGCGCGCGTGCCCGAGGTGCTCAACCGGGTCATCCAGAAAGCGAGGCGTCTGTCGGCGCCCGCGCAAATCAATATCCCGCGCGACTACTGGACCCAGGTGATCGATGTGCCGTTGCCCGCGGTCGTCGAGTTTGAGCGCCCGGCCGGCGGCGCGAAGGCGATCGCCGAGGCGGCGAGGCTGCTGTCGGGCGCGAAGTTTCCGGTGATCCTGTCCGGCGCCGGCGTGGTTCTCGCCAACGCGATTCCGGCCACCACTGCGCTCGCCGAACGACTCGATGCGCCGGTGTGCAACAACTACCAGCACAATGACAGTTTCACCGGCAGCCATCGGCTTGCCGCTGGCCCGCTCGGCTATAACGGCTCGAAAGCGGCGATGGAGCTGGTCGCGAAGGCCGATGTCGTGCTTGCGCTCGGCACCCGGCTCAACCCGTTCTCCACTCTGCCGGGCTATGGCATCGACTACTGGCCGAAGGATGCGAAGATCATTCAGGTCGATATCAACGCCGACCGGATCGGCCTGACCAAGCCGGTTGCCGTCGGCATCTGCGGCGACGCGAAACTGGTGGCGGAAAGTATTCTTGTCCAGTTGTCCACGACCGCGGGCGATCACGGGCGTGAGGAGCGCAAGGCGCTCATCCACCGGACGAAATCGGCCTGGCTGCAGGAACTCTCCAGCCTCGATCATGAGACGGACGACGCGGGAACCTTCTGGAACCAGAGCGCCCGCGAGCGCGACAAGGACAGGATGTCGCCGCGTCAGGCCTGGCGGGCGATTCAGACCGGGTTGCCGCGCGATGCGATCGTCTCCAGCGATATCGGCAACAACTGCGCGATCGGCAATGCCTATCCGATGTTCGAACAGAGCCGGAAATATCTTGCACCCGGCCTGTTCGGCCCGTGCGGTTACGGTTTTCCGGCGATCATCGGTGCCAAGATCGGCAATCCCGATGTTCCCTGCGTCGGATTTGCCGGCGATGGCGCGTTCGGCATTTCGATGAGCGAGATGAGTTCGATCGGCCGCGAGGAATGGCCGGCGATCACCATGCTGATTTTCCGCAACTATCAGTGGGGCGCGGAAAAGCGTAACACGACGCTGTGGTACGACAACAATTTTGTCGGCACCGAACTCGACCCGCATCTGAGCTATGCAAAGGTTGCCGATGGCTGCGGACTGAAAGGCGTCACGGTGAAGACGCAGACGGAACTGACCGAGGCGCTTCGTGCGGCCTGCGCGGCGCAGGCGAAGGGCGTGACCACCTTCATCGAGGTGGTTCTGAATCAGGAACTCGGCGAACCGTTCCGCCGCGATGCGATGAAGAAACCCGTCGCCGTCGCCGGCATCGATCGCGCCGACATGCGTCCCCAGCAGGTCGGGTGATGCACGGTCCGGCCGGTCCGGGTTGGAAGATCCGGGCCGGTCGGCGTGTCGTTGACGGGGTATGAGGCGGGTATCATTGTTCGAGAATGAAAAATTCACTCGATGAAAAGCGGTCTGGACGCAAGCCTGACGCGGAGCGTCAGAACGATAAACGGCGCGCCAGCGCAAAGACGATGGCCATGACCGCTGCGTCGTCCGAAACCGAGCGGGGCAGTCCCGGCGTGTTCATGCGCGCCTTCGCGGTGCTCGATTATGTAGTGAAGGCCAGTCAGCCGGTTCTGGCTTCCGACATCGCGACCGATCTCGATCTGCCGAAACCTACGGTATACCGCATGATCGAGCAGTTCGAGGCCGAAGGCTTCCTGCGTCGACAGTTCACCTCCCGCAGGGTAGCTGCTGGCCCACGTTTGACCGATTTTGCTTTCGACATCATGCGCAGTTCGGTTCAGTCCGCACCGCGCCGGCAGATTCTCGGCGGACTGGTCGACGAGACCGGCGAGACCTGCAATATCGGCGCGCTCGATGCCGGTCAGGTCGTCTATTTCGATCGCGTCGAGGCGACGCACTGGCCATTGCGGCTGCATTTTTCGATCGGCTCGCGGGTACCGCTGCATTGCACGGCGATCGGCAAGCTGTTTCTCGCTTTCCTGCCGGATTCGAAGCGCGCGTTGCTGCTGGACCAGCTCGAACTTCAGCCGTTCACCCAGACCACCATCACCACGATGACGGCGCTGGAAACCGAACTCGACGAGGTGCGGCGCGAGAGACTCGCGGTGGATCGCGAGGAGTACATCGCGGGCGTGGTCTGTCTCGCCGCGCCGATTTTCAATGCGCGGCAGGAAATTTCCGCCGGAATCGCCATCCAGGCGCCGGCGGCACGGATGCCGATTTCGGATGCCTATCGTCATCGCGTGGCCTTGCAGGCGGCGGCGCGGGCAATCACCGAGAGTTTCGCTCTCACCGAGCGATGAATCCAGGAGACTGATCATGGCGGTCGAGGTCGATGCCCGCGAATCCGGAATCCCTGCGATGAACGCCGGCGCCTATCTCTGCCCGCCGGAACTGTTGCTGCGCGCGCGCCAGTTCGGCCCCGCGACAATGGCGGTGGCGGCGGCGGGGGCGGCGCAT
>DASVGZ010000459.1:0-2196 GCA_036379275.1 Acidiphilium sp.
TTGATGAGTTTTTTCATTGGTCCCTCCCAAAGAAACGAGGCCGGTCCACCGAAACAGGCGATGATACCGGCCCCGCGATTTTTCAGGCGTTGTGCTGCTTTACCTCGTCGAGCGCGGCCTGGAGTTTCTCCAGGCTGTAGCCGATCCCCTGAAGCGCGGGCTTCGATTGCTGCGCTTTCAGGAGAGCGTCCCGCTCGACCAGGGTCTGGCCGATGAACCATTTATAGATGAACACCGCGATCACGCCGCCGACCAGCGGGCCGAGGATCGGCACCCACCAGTAGCCGTGCGGTCCCGGAAAGGCGTTCGGGCCCCAGCCGGCGATCCAGGCGAACAGGCGCGGGCCGAAATCGCGCGCCGGGTTGATCGCATATCCCGCGTCGACGCCGAAGGACATGCCGATTGCCGCGACTGCCAGGCCGATCATGAACGGACCCATGTTGGAGGTCGGCGACAGGTTCAGGTTATCGACGATCGCGAGCACGAAGAGCAGGAGGAAGAATGTGCCGATCACCTGGTCGATGAAGGCGAGCCCCATATTGCTCCCGAGATAGGAGGCCGGGAAGGTCGCGAACACGCTGAACGTGGTCATCCCGCTCGTAGCCGCGCGGTCGACGACGTGATGCGCGACGTTCCACGCGTTCATCCCCTTGAAATAGTCGAGGAAGACGACGGCGGCGCCGACAAAGCAGCCGACGACCTGCGCGATCCAGTAGGGAATCACCTTGCGCCAGGGGAAATCGCCCTTCACCGCGAAGGCAAGGCTGACCGCCGGGTTGATATGCGCGCCGGTGACGCCGCCGGCGACATAGACCGCCATCGCCACCGCCATTGCCCATCCCCAGGTGATCAGCAGCCAGCCACCTGCGCCCTGGAAGATCACCAGAGTGCGGCCGGATTCGGGAAGTCCAGCGACCGCGACCGCGACGACGCCGTCGCCGAAGGCGATCAGCACTACGCAGCCGAGAAATTCCGCAAGCAGTTCCGCCCAGAGCGACTGGGCGCGCCAGCCGTGCTTGACGCCGAATTTCGGCGCGGCACGGGTATCCGACGCAGTCTCTGTTACGTTAGACATACTGCATTCCTCCGGATGTTCTGGTTCAGTCGATCCAGGCGAAGGACCGCTGCACGGCCTTCTTCCAGGATTTGTAGTGGTGGGCGCGAGAGGCCTCGTCCATCACCGGCTCCCAGGTCTTGTCGACGCCCCAGTTCGCCCGCAGATCCTCGACATTTTTCCAGTAACCGACCGCGAGCCCGGCGGCATAGGCGGCGCCGAGCGCCGTGGTCTCGGTCATTTTCGGGCGCACCACGGGAGCGGCAAGGATATCCGCCTGGAACTGCATCAGCAGTTCGTTGGCGACCATGCCGCCATCGGTCTTCAGCGTGGCGAGCTTGATGCCGCTGTCGGTCTCCATCGCCTCAACCACGTCGCGCACCTGATAGGCGGTGGATTCGAGTGCGGCGCGGGCGATGTGGGCACGGGTGGCGTAGCGGGTCAGGCCGGCGATCACGCCGCGCGCATCGTCCTTCCAGTAGGGCGCATAAAGGCCGGAGAACGCAGGCACGATATAGACATCGCCGTTATCCTCGACGCTGCGTGCAAGCGGTTCGATCTGCGGTGCGACATCGAAGAGTTTCAGGTTGTCGCGCAGCCATTGCACCAGTGCGCCGGTGATCGCGATCGCGCCTTCCAGTGCGTAGCGCGGCTTCTCGTCGCCGAATTTGTAGGCGAGCGTGGTCAGAAGCCCGGCTTTCGACTGCACCGGGTCGGTTCCGGTGTTCATCAGAAGGAATGAGCCGGTGCCGTAGGTGTTCTTTGCCTCGCCCGGAGCGAAGCAGGTCTGTCCGACCAGCGCGGCCTGCTGGTCGCCGAGCATTCCGGCGAGTTTGGTGCCGTGCAGCGGGGCGGTTGTCATTTCACCGTATACCGCCGAGGAGGCGACGATTTTCGGCAGGCAGGCACGAGGGATATTGAAATGCTTCAGCATTTCGTTATCCCAGTCGCAGGTGGCGAGGTCGATCAGCATGGTGCGGCTGGCGTTGGTCACGTCGGTGACGTGCTTGCCGCCGTTCGGGCCGCCGGTCAGATTCCAGGTGAGCCATGAATCGATCGTGCCGAACAGAGCTTCGCCGGCTTCGGCCTTCTTGCGCGCGCCTTCGACGTTTTCCAGAATCCACAGAAGCTTGAGGCCGGAG
>DASVGZ010000460.1:0-7532 GCA_036379275.1 Acidiphilium sp.
GGCGCCGGAAAGGAGTAAGTCCCATGCCGATGTCCCGCATCTCCCTGCTCAAGGGCAAATCCGCCGAATATCGCCGTGCGCTGGCCGACAGCGTCTATCGCGCGATGGAGGAAAAGCTGCACGTGCCGCCGGGCGACCGGTTTCAGGTCATTCACCAGCATGAGCCGGACGACCTGATTTTCGACCGCGATTATCTCGGCGGTCCACGCAGTGACGATTACGTGCTGATCTGCATCACCTGCGGCTGGACCCGCACGAGTGCCGACAAGGAGGCGTTCTACCGGCGGCTGGTCGAACTTCTGGCCGAATCGCCCGGCATCGCGCCCGAGGACGTGATGGTGGTGATCAACACCAGCGACAGCGATGGCTGGTCGTTCGGTGGCGGCCGGATGAGCGCCATGAAAACATCGCCGAAGGAATAATAACCATGATCGCCATGCAATACAGCATCGTCCTGCCGGCCGATTACGACATGGCAATCATCCGCCGGCGGATCGCGGAGAGAGGCCATCTGCTCGACGATTTTCCCGGCCTCGGGTTCAAGGCCTATCTGCACGCCTCACGCGATGACGCGGAGTTGCCGGGCCGGGACAATCTTTATGCACCGTTCTATCTGTGGCGGAACCATGAGGGCATGAACGCGTTTCTTTTCGGCGACGGGTTCGCCGGGCTGACCGGCGCGTTCGGTCGGCCGGCGGTGCGGACCTGGGTGCCGTGGGCCGTGGAGATGGCGGCCGATCTGCGTGCGGCATCGGTTGCCACGCGCGAGGCGGTGCCGATTGCCGAAGGATGTGCGCTGAACTGGTTACGTGAAGAAGAGATCGCCGCCGCTGAGGCCGACCGGGCCGAAGGCGCGCTCGCTGCCGTCAGCGGCTACGATCCCGGCGGCTGGAGCCTGATGCGGTTCCGCCTGTGGCCGGACACGCGACCCGATCTTGCCCGCGAGGGGCGGCAGCTTTACCGGGTCGGGCATATCTCGCAGCCCGGAGCGCGACCCTGAACTGGAGATGATTCCGACCGGTCGGAATCATCTCCAGTCTTGTTTTGCGAGCAATTCCATCCGAACAGACCGGATCGAATGATCCAGTCCATCCGGATATTGCTCTAACGTTTCGCCGTTTCCGGCAGCCAGAGTGCCGCGATGCCGAGCGCCGGCAGGAACGAGCAGATTTCGTAGACGGTGCCGATACTGGTCCAGTCCGCGACCACGCCCAAAATCGCGGCGCCCACCCCGCCGATGCCGAAGGCCAGCCCGAAGAACAGGCCCGAGACCGCGCCGACCCGCTCCGGCATCAGTTCGATGGCATAGACCACGATGGTCGAGAATGCCGAGGACAGGATCAGCCCGATCACGATGGTCAGCGCCACGGTCATCGGCAGGTTGGCGAAGGGCAGCGCCAAGGTGAATGGCAGAACCCCGAGGATCGAGCCACGAATCACCGCGCGCCGGCCGATCCGGTCGCTGACCGGGCCGCCGATCATCACACCCGCCGCCGCCGCCGCGAGAAAGATGAACAGGTAGACCTGTGATGCCTGCACCGACACATGGAACCGGTGCATCAGATAGAAGATGTAATAGGAATTGATCGAGGCGAGATAGACGAATTTCGATGTCATCAGGATGCCGAGCAGCGCCAGCGGAACCATGACCTTCATTGGCGGCGCATCGCCGCGCGCGACCGCCCGCTTGCGCGGTTTCGCGTGTCCGCTGGAGCGGAACCATGCGCCGATCATGGTCAGGATCACCATGCCGAGCAGCGCCAGAAGGCTGAACCAGCCGAGGCTGGTCAGCCCGCGCGGCACGATGAAGAACGCCGCGAGCAACGGCCCGAGCGACTGGCCGAAATTGCCGCCGACCTGAAACAGCGATTGCGCGAAGCCGTGCCGTCCGCCCGAAGCCGCCCGCGCGATGCGTGAGGATTCCGGGTGAAACACCGAGGAGCCGGTGCCGAGCAGGGCCGCGCCGACCAGCAGTTCCGGGTAGTTTGCCGCGAAGGCGATGCAGAGCAGCCCGGCCATCGAGAAGCCCATGCCGACCGGCAGGGAGAACGGTTTCGGTTTGGCATCGGTATAAAGCCCGATCAGCGGCTGAAGCAGCGAGGCGGTGACCTGATAGATCAGGGTGATCAGCCCGATCTGGGCGAAGTTTATGTGAAACCCGCCCTTCAGCAGCGGATAGATCGCGAGCAGAAGCGACTGCATCATGTCGTTCAGCATGTGGGAGAAGCTGATGCCGGCCAGAACCGTCATGGTGGAGCGGCTGGCGGCGGTCGGCTTGCTGTCGGCGAATGCGCTCACGTTATGCCTCCGATGGGGCAGGGGATATTACACAATCCCGTTACGGATGCCCCCTCGTCCTCTGCAACCAAGCCATGCTACCAGCCGGTCATGGTCCATGTTCGGTTTGCCCCTTCGCCCACCGGCTATCTCCATGCCGGCAATGCCCGCCAGGCCGTGGTGAATTTTCTGTTCGCCCGCGCGCAGGGCGGAAAATTCCTGCTCCGTATCGACGATACCGATGCCGAGCGTTCGCGCCCGGAATATCAGGTGGCGATCGAGCAGGATCTGCGCTGGCTCGGCATCGGGTGGGATTCGATGGTCCGGCAGTCGGACCGGCTCGCCCGCTATGCCGAGGCGGCCGAACAGTTGAAGGCGACAGGCCTGCTCTATCCCTGTTTCGAATCCGAGGAGGAGCTTGCGGCCAAGCGCGCGCTCAAGGTCAAGCGCAAGCTGCCGCCGATCTACGACCGGGCGATGCTGAGGCTGACGCCGGAACAGCGCGCCGCCGCCGAGGCAGGCGGCAAGCGGCCATACTGGCGGTTCAAATTGTCGGATGGCGCGATCGCCTGGGGCGATCTGGTGCTCGGCCGGCGCGAGGTCCGGCTGAACACCCTGTCCGACCCGGTGCTGATCCGGGCCGACGGCACGCCGCTCTACACCTTCACCTCGGTGGTAGACGATCTCGATCTTGGCATCACCCATGTCATCCGGGGTGAGGATCATGTCACCAACACCGCCGTGCAGATCGACCTGTTGCGCGCGCTGGCGCCGCGTGCGGCATTGCCCGCTTTCGCCCACCTGCCGCTGATTTCGGATGCCGCCGGCGACAAACTGTCCAAACGCGCGGGCAGCGTGTCGCTGCGCACCCTGCGGCGGGACGGAATCGAGGCGCGGGCGCTCGCCGGCTATCTGGCGCGGCTGGGGGCGCGCCGCGATCCGGAGCCGCTCGGCCTCGGGGAACTCGCCGGCGATTTCGACCTTGGCGATTTCTCGCGCGGCGCGCCGAGATTCGATCCGAAACAACTGCTCGCGCTGAATCGAAAAGTCCTGCACGGTCTGTCTTATGCCGAGGTCGCCGACCGCCTGCCCGATGGCGCGGGCGAGGAATTCTGGCTGGCGGTGCGCGGCAATCTCGATCTCCTGTCGGAGGCGCGGAACTGGTGGGAGGTGGTTCAGGGCGGCATCGAAACGCCCGAGCTTGCCGAGGCGCGCGATCTTCTGGCGGCCGCGTGCGCGGCATTGCCGCCCGAACCGTGGGACGAGGCGACCTGGAAAGCCTGGACCATGGCGGTTTCCTCGGCCACCGGAGCGCGCGGCAAGTCCCTTTACATGCCGCTGCGGCTCGCGCTCACCGGCGAATCCCATGGCCCGGAACTGGCGGCGCTTCTGCCCCTGATCGGCCGCGAACGCGCCTTCGCGCGGCTGGAACGCGCGGGCGGATAAGCGCGATCAGGCCAGTTCCACCAGAAGGTCCTTGGCGTCGACCATTTCGCCGGGCTTGACGTGCAGCGCCTTCACCGTGCCGCCGTGCGGGGCGGAAATCCGTGTCTGCATCTTCATCGCCTCGATCGCGATCAATGCCTCGCCCTGGGCGACCTCCTGCCCCTCGCGCACCAGAATGGTGGCGATGGTGCCGGGCATCGGCGCGCCGATCTCATGGTCCTTCGCCTCGTCGGCCTTGCGCCGTGCCGCGCGTGTCGGGGTGACCGCGCGGTTCGGCACCTGAACCACGCGCGGCTGGCCGTTCAACTCGAAGAAGACGCGGACATTGCCGTCCTCGTCGGTTTCTCCCACCGTTTGCAGGCGAACGATCAGGGTCTTGCCGGTTTCGATCGCGATCGCGATCTCGTCGCCCGGCTGCATCCCGTAGAAAAAAACCGGGGTGGGCAGCACCGCGACCGGGCCGTAGGTGCGCCGCATCGCGCGATATTTGGCGTAGACCTCGGGATACATCGCGTAGGCGGCGAGATCGTCGTCGGTGATCGCGCCCTGGCAGCGATCGGTGGCCTCGGCGCGCATCGCGTCCAGATCGGCGGGGGCGAGCAGCGAGCCCGGGCGCACCATGTGGGGCGGCTCGCCGCGCAGAGCCTTGGCCTGGAGCGGGGCCGGCCATCCGCCCGGCGGCTGGCCGAGATCGCCGCGCAGCATGTCGACCGCCGAGGCCGGGAACGCGACTTCGCGCGCGGGATCGAGAACGTCGGCGACGGTAAGGTCCTGCGCCACCATCATCAGCGCCATGTCGCCGACCACTTTCGACGAGGGGGTGACCTTCACGATGTCGCCGAACATCATGTTGACATCGCGATAGGTGCGGGCGACCTCGTGCCAGCGTTCGGCGAGGCCGAGCGAGCGCGCCTGCTCGCGCAGATTGGTGAACTGGCCGCCGGGCATTTCATGAAGATAGACTTCCGACGCGCCGGATTGCAGGTCGCTCTCGAACGCCGCGTACTGGGCGCGCACCGCCTCCCAGTAGAAGCTGATCTGGCGGATGACCGATGGGTCGAGCCCGGTATCGCGCCCGGTATGACGCCAGGCCTCGACCAGTGAGCCGAGGCAGGGCTGCGAGGTGAGGCCGGACATCGGGTCCATCGCGGCATCGACCGCATCGACCCCGGCCTCGACCGCGGCGAGCACGGTGGAGGCCGAAATCCCCGATGTGTCGTGGGTGTGCAGGTGGATCGGCAGGCCGGTCGCATCGCGCAGCGCGCGGACCAGAACGCCGGCGGCGGAGGGTTTCAGCACC
This sequence comes from Acidiphilium sp., assembly GCA_036379275.1. Lineage (GTDB taxonomy): Bacteria > Pseudomonadota > Alphaproteobacteria > Acetobacterales > Acetobacteraceae > Acidiphilium. The sequence goes on from DASVGZ010000460.1 coordinate 5,024, forward strand.
CCGGCCATGTCCTTGATCGAGATGATGTGGCAGCCGGCGGCTTCGAGCTGCTTCGTGAGATCGACGTAGTAGTTCAGCGAGTATTTGGCGCGGTCGGGGTCGAGAATGTCGCCGGTGTAGCAGATCGCGCCTTCCGCGAGCTTGCCGGCCTCCAGCACAGCGTCGATCGAGACGCGCATGTTCTCGACCCAGTTCAGACAGTCGAAGACGCGGAACAGGTCGATACCGCCGGCGGCGGCGCGTTGCACGAAATAGCGCACCACATTGTCGGGATAATTCGCATAACCGACGCCGTTGGCCCCGCGCAGAAGCATCTGGAGCAGGATGTTGGGCGCGGCAGCGCGGATTTTCTCCAGAAGTTCCCACGGGTTTTCGCTGAGGAAGCGCATCGCGGCGTCGAAGGTGGCGCCGCCCCAGCATTCGAGCGAGAACAGTTGCGGCAGGCCGGCGGCATAGGCGGGGGTGATGGCCGTGATGTCGTAACTGCGCATCCGTGTCGCGAGCAGGGACTGGTGGGCGTCGCGCATGGTGGTGTCGGTGACCAGAACGCGCTTCTCGGCGCGCATCCAGCCGGCGAAGCCCTTCGGGCCGAGCCGGTCGAGAATTTGTTTTGTGCCGTCGGCGGGTTTCGTCGTGGTCTGCGGCGGTTCCGGCCTGCGCGCATGGGCCGGCGGGCGCCTTTTGCCGCGGGTTTCGGGATGTCCGTTGACGGTGACATCGGCGATGTAGCGGAGCAGGCGGGTCGCGCGGTCGCGCCGCTTCGGCAGGGCGAAGAGCTCGGGCGTGGTGTCGATGAATCGCGTGGTATAGTCGCCGGCCTGGAACGAAGGGTGGGTGAGCAGGGCTTCGAGAAACGGCAGGTTGGTGGCGACGCCGCGAATCCGGTATTCCCGCAGCGCGCGAACCATGCGGGCGATCGTCTCCTCGGGCGTCGGCGCCCAGGCGGTCACTTTTTCCAGCAATGCGTCGTAGAAGCGGGTGACCACGGCGCCGGAATAGGCGGTGCCGCCGTCGAGCCGGATGCCGAAGCCGAAGGCGCCGCGATAGGCCGAGATGCGCCCGTAATCGGGGATGAAATTGTTTTCCGGGTTTTCCGTGGTGATGCGGCATTGCAGGGCGTTGCCGTCGAGCACGATGCCGTCCTGACCGGGCACGCCGGTCTCGGCGAGGTTGCCGATATGGCCGCCCTCGGCGATGCGGATCTGGGCTTTCACGATGTCGATTCCGGTGACCATCTCGGTCACCGTGTGCTCGACCTGAATGCGCGGATTGACCTCGATGAAGTAGAATTTTCCGGTATCGCGGTCGAGCAGGAACTCGACGGTGCCGGCATTCCGGTAGTCGGTGGCGCGGCCGATCTTCAGCGCGGCCTCGCAGAGCGCGGCGCGGGTTGCATCGTCGAGATAGGGGGCGGGCGCGCGCTCGACGACTTTCTGATGGCGGCGCTGGATCGAGCAGTCGCGCTCGAACAGATGAAGCAGGGTGCCGTGCGCATCGCCGAGCAACTGGACCTCGACATGGCGGGCGCGGCGGACCAGCTTTTCGAGATAGACCTCGTCGTTACCGAAGGCGGCAAGCGCCTCGCGCCGCGCGGTGGCCACCTCGTCGATCAGGGCGTCGGACGAGTCGATCGGCCGCATCCCGCGCCCGCCGCCACCCCACGAGGCTTTGAGCATCACCGGATAGCCGATTTCGGCGGCGGCCTGTTTGATCGCCCCGGCATCGCCGGCCAGAGGCGGGGTCGCCGGCATCACCGGCACGCCGACCGAGACGGCGAGGTTGCGCGCCGCGACCTTGTTGCCCAGGGTGCGCATGGTCTTCGGATCGGGGCCGATGAACACGATGCCGGCTTTGGCGCAGGCCTCGGCGAAATCGGGGTTTTCCGAAAGAAATCCGTAGCCGGGATGAATCGCGTCGACCTTCGCCTCGACCGCGACGCGCAGGATTTCGTCGATCGAGAGATAAGCCTCGATCGGCCCGAGGCTTTTCCCGCCCGGCCCATGGCCGATCAGATAGGCCTCGTCGGCCTTGAACCGGTGCAGCGACAGCTTGTCCTGTTCGGCATAGACGGCGATGGTGGCGATACCGAGTTCGGCGGCGGCGCGAAAGACCCGGATCGCGATCTCGGACCGGTTGGCGACGAGCAGGCGCTTGAATTTTTTCATCTTTGTTCCAGGACGGTTGGCGGCGGGATTCGCTGCGCGGACGCAAGCTATTGCGACATAATCTTGCTGGCAAGCGATTTTTGTGCGCTGCGACAAAAAATAATGAATGCCAGGTTCAAAAAACCATGATTTTGACCGGAAATGCGGCAGTATGACGCGATCTCCCGTGGTGGCGGGCGGCGGCGGGAATTCTCCGGCTTCGCAAGGAGCGGATTGCCGCCATGCGGGCGGTTGCGTCCATCGCCAATGCGGGGCAAGACGCGGCGGAATCGGAGCATCGTCATGCGCGCTGGCATCATCCTGTTTCCCGGCATCAACCGCGAACGCGACATCGCGATCGCCCT
>DASVGZ010000461.1:0-4351 GCA_036379275.1 Acidiphilium sp.
GGGACGGGCGATAATCTCCGGATCGACGGCGACCGGCTGTGGGACGCCCTGATGGAGATGGCGAAGATCGGGCCGGGGGTGAAAGGCGGCAACAACCGCCAGACCCTGACCGATGCCGATGCCGAGGGGCGGAAACTGTTCCGCCGCTGGTGCGAGGATGTCGGCGCGAGTGTCGGGATCGATTCGATGGGCAACATGTTCGCCCGCTACGAGGGAACCGAGCCGGGTCTCGATCCGGTCATGGTCGGCAGCCATCTCGACACCCAGCCGACCGGCGGGAAATACGACGGCGTGCTCGGCGTGCTCGGCGCGCTCGAAATCCTGCGTTCGCTGAAGGATGCCGGGCTGCGCACCAGAAGACCGATCGAGATCGTCAACTGGACCAATGAGGAAGGCACGCGGTTCGCGCCGGCGATGCTCGCCTCCGGCGTGTTCGCGGGCGTGCATACGCAGGACTGGGCCTATGCGAGGACCGATGCCGCCGGCAAGACGTTCGGCGACGAACTCGAACGGATCGGGTTTCGCGGCGACGAACCGGTGGGGCGGCGCAAGCCGCACGCGCTGTTCGAACTGCATATCGAGCAGGGGCCGATCCTCGAGGATGAGGGAATCGATATCGGGGTGGTGACCCACGGCCAGGGGCTGACCTGGCTTCAGGTGACGCTGACCGGGCGCGAGGCGCATACCGGCTCGACGCCGATGCCGAAGCGGGTCAATGCCGGGCTCGGCGCCGCGCGGCTGACCGAACTGGTCGACCGGATCGCCTGGCGGCACGCGCCGCTCGCGGTTGGGGCGATCGGGCATATGGATGTCTATCCCAATTCCCGGAACATCATTCCGGGGCGGGTGGTGATGACCATCGACTTCCGCCACCCGGACAAATCCGTGCTCGACGGCATGGAAACGGCGTTCCGGGCCGAAGCCGTGGAGATCGTGGAGGCGCTCGGGCTCACGATGGAGATCGAGAAGGTCGGGCATTTCGATCCGGTTGCCTTCGACGAGACCTGTCTCGGTGTGGTACGTCGCGCGGCCGACCGGCTCGGCCTGTCGCGCCGCGATATCGTCTCCGGCGCGGGGCACGATGCGTGCTGGGTCAGCCGGGTCGCGCCGACCGCGATGGTGTTCTGTCCCTGCGTCGACGGGCTGAGCCATAACGAGGATGAGGCGATCACCCGGGACTGGGCCACGGCGGGAGCCAATGTGCTGTTTCATGCCGTGGTCGAGACCGCCGGGCTGGCGGATGGCGCGTCCGGAGGTTGAACAGCGTTCACGTTTCGTCGAGAAATGCCCGAATCCCGGTTCGCCATTGGCCTCGCCGACCGGTTGGGCTATGCAGAAGGCTCGGGGCTGTAGCCATTGTCGGGTGGCTCGGGCATACCGATGTCTCTGGTTACGCGTCCCGCCAGAGGTGATTCCGACCGGTCGGAATCATCCCGGTTTTGGTTTGGCGAGCAATTTTATCCGAACAGATCGGATCGGATGATCCAGTCGGTTCGGATATTGCTCTAAGGAAGGATACGGATAATGGGTGGTTTGAGCATATGGCATTGGCTGATCGTCCTCGCGGTCGTGCTGATCCTGTTCGGCACCGGGCGCGTCGGCAATCTGATGGGTGAACTCGGCAAGGGCATGAAGGCGTTCAAGAACAATATCGCCGACGACCAGCCCAAGGATGCGTCGATGCTGGAACAGCATGTGCAGGCGCCGGCGGCCCAGGCTGGCGCGGCGGCGACGGCCGAGCGGAAGCAGGGCTGACGCCGTGGGCTTCGATTCGCCGATTCACTGGCTCATCGTCATCGCCGTTATAGCACTTCTGTTCGGCGGTGCGCGCGTCGGCAACCTGATGGGCGAACTCGGCAAGGGCATCAAGGCGTTCAAGCAGAACGTGAGTTCCGACCCCGCCAAGCCGGCGGAACCGGCGGCACCGCCGGTCGTGCAGGCGCGGGTCGCCGAGGCGGCACCCGCCCAAGCTGCCCCGATGCAGGCTGCCCCGATGCAGGCTGCCCCCATGCAGGCAGCCCCCATGCAGGCAGCGCCCGTGCATGAAGCCGCGCAGGCCGCGCCCGAACCGGCGCGCCCCCCGGCGCACACCGACGATTCCGCACGATCCTGATCCTGAGACGGGCGGGCCGCGGTCCATGATGGCGGGAGCGGCGCGTGCGCTGGTCGAGGTCGGCCAGCGCATGGACCGGCAGGGCTGGGTTCCCGGCTCGTCGGGCAATCTGTCGGCGCGGCTCGACGAGACTTCCATCGCGATTACCCGCAGCGGCGTCCACAAGGGAAGGTTGGCCGAGGCCGATATCATCGCGGTCGGACTGGACGGCGCGCCGTCCAGGGCCGGGGACAAGCCGAGCGCCGAAACCCTTCTGCACTGCCAGATTTACCGCCGGTTTCCCGAAGCCGGCGCGGTGCTGCATGGCCATTCGGTCGCGGCGACGGTGCTGTCGATGGCGGTGCCGGGCGATCGGCTGATTCTGGAAGGCTACGAAATTCTGAAGGCGTTCCGCGGAATCGAGACGCACGAGGCCCGGGTTGCGCTGCCGGTGTTCGAGAACGATCAGGACATGGCGCGGCTCGCCGATGTGATCGCCCCGATACTTGACGTTGCGGCGCTTGATGCCGCACCGATCGGCTATATTCTGCGCGGCCACGGTGTCTATGCCTGGGGGCCGGATGTGGAGCGCTGTTTCTGGCGTCTGGAAGCGCTGGAATTCCTGCTCCGCTGCGAACTGGAACGGAGGCGGATACGATGAGCGGCCTGAGGATTTTCGATGAGACCAAGCCGGATGCGCCGTTGCTCGATACCGGGGATGCCGCCGTCATCGCGAGCCAGCTCGACCGGATCGGCGTGCGGTTCGAGCGCTGGGACAGCCCGGTCGCCCTCACTCCCGATGCCGAACCCGACGCGATTCTGGACGCCTACCGGCCCTACCTCGACCGGCTGATGGGCGAGACCGGTGCCGGCTCGGCCGACGTGATCAAGATGACCCCGGATCACCCGCAGGCGGCGGCGTTGCGTGAAAAATTCCTCAACGAGCACATCCACACCGAGGACGAGGTGCGGTTTTTCGTGCGCGGCTCGGGCCATTTCGTGCTGCACACCGGCGGGAAGGTTTATGACGCGCTGTGCGAGCAGGGCGATCTGATCTCGGTTCCGGCGAATACCCGCCACTGGTTCGATGCGGGGGCGAGGCCCGATTTCATCGCGCTGCGCATTTTTACCGACCAGTCCGGCTGGGTCGCGCATTTCACCGGGGAAGCGATCAGCGGGCAATTCCCGGTTGCCTGAGCCGGCGGCGGACATGCAGGATGAAACCGCGCTTTCGGTCGTGCTTCTCGATATCGAGGGCACGGTGTCTCCGATCAGCTTCGTTCACGACGTGCTGTTTCCCTATGCAAGGGAACGGCTCGGCGCGTTCCTCGCGACGCACGGGCAGGACGCGGATATCGCGGCAGCGCTTGCCGAACTCGACGACATCACTCCCGGCGCGCAGCCGGTGCAGACACTGCACGCGCTGATGGACCGCGACGCCAAGGTGGGGCCGCTGAAGCTGATCCAGGGGCGGATCTGGGCGCAAGGTTTCGCCACCGGTGCGCTCACCGGGCGGTTCTATCCCGATGTCGCCCCGGCATTGCGGTCATGGCACGCGGCGGGGGTTGCGCTCGCGGTCTATTCCTCCGGGTCGGAGCAGGCGCAGCGCCTGTTGTTCGGCCATACCGGCGAGGGCGACCTGACACCGCTGTTTTCCGGATTTTTCGATACGAAAATCGGCGGCAAGCGCGAGCCGGCGAGCTATGCCGCGATCGCGCGGTCGCTGGCGCGGCAGCCGGCGGCGATCCTGTTCCTGTCGGATGTCGAGGCGGAGCTTGCCGCCGCCGCCGGAGCGGGATTCAAGGTCTGCCAGGTGGTGCGGGCGGAGGATGGTACCGTCGCCGCGCCGGTATTTCCCCATGCTTCCGACCTTGACGCGGTCGCGGCGCGGTTCGGCCTGGCGCGACATCCGGCGCGATAGTGGAGTTCGCGATGGCCATGGCGGAGCGATGGAACGCGCGCGTACCGTCTGCATTGAAGACCGCTCCGTGGCGGGCTTTCGGTTTCGGCCTGCTCGCCGCCCTCGCGCTGCCGCCGTTTTTTCTTCTGCCGCTGCTCTGGCTGGTGGTGCCGGGGTTGTTGCGCCTGCTCGCGGGGGCGGGCGGCTGGCGGCGGGCGATCTGGCTCGGCTGGTGTTTCGGTTTCGGGTTCAACCTGCTCGGGTTGTTCTGGGTGACCGAGCCGATGCTGATCATGGCGCGGCAGTTCTGGTGGGCGGTGCCGTTCGCCGCCCCGTGTCTCGCCGCCGCCGTGGCCTGC
>DASVGZ010000462.1:0-2165 GCA_036379275.1 Acidiphilium sp.
GATGCGGTCACTGCCTCCGGCTCCGGTCTCGACCCGGATATTTCTCTCGCCAACGCGCTGCGCCAGGCTCCTGCGGTCGCCGACGCGCGGCATCTGCTCCCCGAACGGGTCACCGCGCTGGTGAACCGCCTCGCCCGGCGCCCTCTGTTCGGCGTCATCGGCACCGACCGGGTCGATGTCCTGAAACTCAACCTTGCACTGGGCCGGATCGCCGCGCGATGATGCGACAAGATGGCCGCTTCGGACACCGACCACCGCCCCGACCCTGACGCACTGCTCGCCCATGCGGAGGGCGAGCATCGCGGCAAACTGAAAATTTTTCTCGGCGCGGCTCCCGGAGTCGGCAAGACCTGGGAAATGCTCGCCGCCGCCCGGCAAAAACGGACCGAGGGCGTCGATGTCCTCGCAGGGCTGATCGAAACCCACGGGCGGGCCGAAACCTCGGCCCAGCTCGGCGACCTTCCGGTCCTGCCGCGTCTCTCCGTCCCCTATCGCGGCCGGATTCTGGAGGAATTCGATCTCGACCGGGCGATCCGGCGCCGGCCCGGCCTGCTTCTGGTCGACGAGCTTGCCCACACCAACGCCCCCGGCCTGCGCCACACCAAACGCTGGCAGGACGTGGCCGAAGTGCTGGAGGCCGGCATCGATGTCTGGACCACGCTCAACGTCCAGCATCTCGAAAGCCTGAACGATCAGGTCGCCCGGATCACCGGGGTCCGGGTCGCCGAAACCCTGCCGGATACGGTGCTCGGCCTCGCCGCCGAAATCGAGCTGATCGATCTGCCGCCCGCCGAGTTGCGCACCCGACTGGAACAGGGGCGCGTCTACCGGCCCGACCTCGCGCGCCAGGCGCTCGGCGGATTTTTCCGCGAGGGCAATCTGGCGGCATTGCGGGAGATGGCGCTGCGCCGGGTCGCCGAGCATGTCGACCGCGACATCGCGACCTACATGCGCAGCCGGGCGATCGCCGGTCCCTGGCCGGCGGCGGAACGGGTGATGGCGGTGATCGAACCCGGCCCGGCGGCCGAACAGGTGGTGCGCCACGCGGCGCGGCTGGCGGAGGCGTTGCAGGCGCCGCTGCTTGCCTTCCATGCCGAGGCCGAATCCGGCGGCAGTTCGGTGCAATCGGCGCTCGATCTGACGATCCAGCTCGGCGGCACGATCGAGACCAGCACCAACGCCGATGCGCTGGCCGCCCTGCTCGATGTCGCGGCGCGGCAGAACGTGGCGCATCTTGTCATCGCGCGTGGGTCGGGCAAATTCTGGGCACGTCCGCTCGCGGCAAAACTCACGCGCCGGGCCCGCGCCTGGTCGCTCCACGTCGTGCCCGACCCCGCCGCGAAACCGCCCGCTCCGAAACCGCCCCGGACGAAACCGAATTTTGCTCCGCTCGCCCTCGGCACCGCCGTTATGCTGGCTGCGACCGGGCTGGGCTACGCGCTGCGCTCCGTGGTGCCGAGCGACGCGATGGGCTTCGTGTTCACCGCGATCGTGGTCGGCCTTGCCAGCCGCTATGGCCGGGCGATCGGGGTGTATGCGGCGATTGGCGGCTTTCTGTTGTGGAATTTCTTTTTCCTGCCGCCGATCTTCACCCTGTCGGTGGGCGACGCGCGCGACGTGATGGCGCTGGTCGTGTTCCTCGCGGTCGGCCTGCTCACCGGCACTCTGGCCGGCCGGGTCAGGATCGAGGCGGAAGCCGCGCGCGGGCGAATCGAGGCGCTGCGCCGGGTTGCCCTGTTCGGCCGCACCCTTGCCCAGGCCGCCGACGAAGCCGCGCTGTCCGCCGCGATCGAGGCCGAGGCGACGGCGCTTGCCGGCGAGGCGGTCGTTCTGATCGCGGCCGACGGCACCCTGCCCACCGCGATCATGCTGGACGACGCCGCACAGGCCGCCGCCGAATTCGCGTATCGAAACCGGGTCGCGACCGGCATCGGCACCATCACCCTGCCGCTCGTCTCGTGGCGCTTCATGCCCCTTGCGACCGAAGCCGGCACGATCGGCGTGCTCGGCGTCAAGCCGGAAGGACCGATCACCGAACCCCTTGTCCAGGCGCTCGGCGCTCTGGCGGATCAGGCGGCAATGGCGACCGAGCGCCTTCGCCTTGCCGCCCGCTCCGCCGAGACCCGCGCCCAGGCGAAGACCCAGCGCCTGCGTACAGCCCTTCT
>DASVGZ010000463.1:0-13327 GCA_036379275.1 Acidiphilium sp.
AACGGCAATTTCTTGTCCGAAAACGACGCGTGGAGAAAATTTCCGGCGACCTCTAGTTGCCTCCAAGGTTCCCGATGTCGCGAACCGCGGGGGACGCGTCGGAAACGCGGCAGGGACCGGCGTGGGGCGCGGTTTAGAGTCGGACAGTTGCGGGAACAGGAGATTTCCATGGTCGATGCCGCGCGGATCCGGGCGCTTCTGGGCGAGAGGCAGCCAGGATTTTCCCTGCCCCGGGCTTTCTATGTCGATCCGGAGCTGTTCGAGGCCGATATCGATGCGGTTTTCACCAATGAATGGATATTCGCCTGCAACGGCTGCGAGATTCCGCGACCCGGCGATTTTCTCACTCTGGCGGTCGGGCACAATCCGGTGGTCGTGCTGCGCGACCGCGACGGGCAGGTCCGGGCTTTCCACAATACCTGCCGGCATCGCGGTTCGCGCATCTGCCTGACCGAGACCGGGCATGTCACGAGGTTGACCTGCCCCTATCACCAATGGGTCTACGAACTGGACGGATCGCTGCTCCATGCCCGGCAGATGCCGGACGATTTCTGCACCGAAGGGTACGATCTCGGTCCGGTCGCGGTCGAGACCGTCTGCGGCATGATCTATATCTGCCTCGGCGACGCGCCGCCCGATATCGCCCGTTACCGGGCGGCGGTGACGCCCTATATCGCGCCGCACCGGCCCGAGCGCACGAAGGTCGCGCTCGCGATGCGGATCGTCGAGGATGCGAACTGGAAACTGGTGATCGAGAACAACCGCGAGTGCTACCATTGCGCCGCCAACCATCCGGAATTGCTCAATACCCTGGTGGAATTCGCCCTGCCCGACGATCCGCAGGGAACCGCGCGATTCCGCGATCTGATCGAGCGGAAAGCCGCGCTATGGGATTCTCTGGCGCTGCCGCACCGGCCGGCCGACGGCGGCAATGAATTTCGCTGCATCCGCCTGCCATTTCACGAAGGCGCGGTTTCCTTTACCATGGATGGCCATCCAGCCTGCGCGAAACTGCTCGGCGATTTCACCGAGCCCGATCTCGGCTCGGTCAGGATGTTCAGGGTGCCGAACAACTGGAACCATTTTCTGTCCGATGTCATCATCCATTTCCGCGTTCTGCCGCTTTCCGTCGACCGCACCGAATTGCGCACGACATGGCTGGTGCATGAGGATGCGGTTGAAGGCGTAGACTACGATGTCGAGCGTCTGACCGAGGTCTGGAAAGCGACCAATGAGCAGGATGGCCGGCTTGCCTCGGTGAACCACAGCGGTATCCGGTCGAGGGCTTACCGGCCGGGCCCCTATGCGCCTTCGGAATTCATGCTGACGCATTTCACCGACTGGTATGCCGGCAAGCTCGCCACGCAGTACGGTGCTCCGAAGCATCTCGGAGTGGCCGCGGAATGACCGGACGGCCGATGCACATGCTGCATTGCCTGGCGGTGCGCGACGAAACCGCCGACGTGAAGACCTTCGTTTTCCGCGCCGCCGACGGACATCCGGTCGCCTTTTCCGCCGGACAGGCAATGACCTTCGCTCTGCCGGTCGACGGCGAGCGGCTGATGCGCACGTTCTCGATCTCCTCGGCGCCGGGAAACGCGGCGGTGGAAATCACCGTGAAGGCGCATCCGCACGGGCGGGCAACGCCATGGATGCACCGGACCATCGTGCCCGGCGTGATGGTCGAGGCCACCGGTCCGCGTGGCGGTTTCGTGCTCGGCGACAGCGTTCCGGAGCGCATCGCCTTCATCTCGGCAGGTTCCGGAGCGACACCCCTGATGGCGATGCTTCGGTCGGTGACGAACACCGAAGCCGACATCTTCTGGTTCCACGCCGCCCGGACGCCGGCGGATGTCCTGTTCGCGGCGGATCTCGCCGCCCTGCAGCGGCGGATGCCGCGCCTTTGCGTCGCTGTTACGGTCAGCCGGCCGGAGCCGGGCTGGTTCGGTTATCATGGCCGCGTCTCGCGCCGGATGCTTTCCGCCGCCGCCCCCGATCTCGGCCGCCGCGACGCGTTCTGCTGCGGACCGGAACGTTTCATGGATGCGGCGAAGCTGATCCATGCCGCCGAAGGCGGCAATCCCGCCCGGTTCCACATCGAACATTTTCATGCCCCGACGGCAGTCGAGCGACCCGTTTTCCCGCCCGGATTGCCGAATGCCGCCTTCACCGTCACGATTCCGGGCGGCCGGACGTTCAGGGCAGCGGCCGACGAGACGATCCTGGAAGCAGCGACGCGGCAGGCGGTGGTGATCCCCTGCGGCTGCGCCAGCGGCCTGTGCGGCACGTGCCGCGTCCGCCGGCTGAGCGGAACGGTCGCGATGCGCCACAATGGCGGTCTGTCCCCCGAAGAGGAGGCCGAGGATTACATCCTGGCCTGCTCGTCCCGCCCGCTCAGCGATATTGCGATCAGTTTCTGACCGGCGTCAGGCCGCTCCGGTCGGCCGCCAGCCCTGACGGTCGATCCAGTCCGGTTCGAGCCCGGCGAAGCGCGAGAGCGCGAAGGTGGAAAAATCGGCGAAGCTGCACGCGCCGGCGCTCGCCAGTTCCGCGATCGCCCGGCCGCTCGCCGGGGAAAGCCCGAAACCGACGCCCGACATGGTGGCGACGATCGCGTTCTCGACCGACGGCAGACGGTCGATCACCGGCCGGCCGTCCGGCGTGTTCTCGACGATACCACCCCAGCTCCGGATGATGCGCGCGTGCGCCGCCCCGGGGAAAAGCCTGGCCAGGCGAGAGGCGATACTGCGCATCAGGGGGGTGCTGGATTTCGGTAAAACCGCGCCATCGGTCGCATCGAGCCATTCATGGGGGCCGCCGCCATAGGCGAGGTTGCCGCGCAAGGTCTGCCGACCGTAGAGGCCGTTGCCATCGACGCCGCCGACCGGCATCAGCGGCAGCGGCTCGGTGACGATCATCTCGGCGCGCGCCGGCACCATCGGCACAGCACAGCCGAGCAGACGCGACAGATGGCCGGTGCCGCACCCCGCCGCGAGCACGAGAGTATCGCAGCCAAGCAGCCCTCGGCTGGTGCGCACCCCGGTCACCCTGCCGCCGGACACCTCGAAACCATCCACCCCGGTGTGCTGCAACAGATGGCCGCCATGATCCTGCATCGACCAGGCATAGGCCTGTAGCGTCTGGTGCGGATTGGCGTGGCCGCCGAAACGATAGAAATAACCGCCCACCACCGCATCGCCGGCCAGCGGCACCAGATCCCGCGCCTGCCGCGCATCGAGAACATCGGAGGCGAAGCCCTGCCGGGCGGCGTTTTCCAGAGCGCGGCGATAGAGCGTCATCTGTCCCTCATCGAAGGCGAGACGGATGCGGTTGGGTCGGAATTCCGTGGGATAGCCGAGCAGGTCGTCCATCATCGGCCAGAGTCGCTGCTCCTCGCGAAACAGCGGGCTGAAATGGTGCGAGCAGCCGCCGCCGTTCCGCCCCGATGCCTCCCAGCCGACGATTCCCTTCTCGACGACGAGAACGTCGACGCCCTGCCGCGCCAGCCACCACCCGGTGCTCAACCCGGTGACACCGCCGCCGACGATGATGATTGCCGCGCCGTTCATTCGCTTGCCACCTTGCCGCTCACATCGCGCCCGGCCGCTGTGTAGGGTTCATGGATGTCCCAGAAGGGCTGGTATTGCGATGCCATACCGAACCAGGTGTCCCAGTGCGCTGCGGGTTCCCGGGCCTGGCCGGCGACGCCGAGGGGCAGCGGCCTGACCGGGGCGCGGTAGGTGGCCAGCGGAATCGCGGCGAGCTGCTCGCCGCTGGACAGGGCAAGCAATGCTGCGACCTGTTCGCGGCAGCGGCGCCCCTGGCACAGGCCCATTCCCGCCCGGGTCAACCGCTTCACCTGATCCGGGTGCGGCACGCCTTCGCCCAGCATCGAATGCAGATCGCGGTCGTTGCGCCGCTCGGCGGTCCAGCCGAGATAGCGCGGGGGCCGCACTTCCAGCAGTTCCCGCGCCGTCACCTCCTCGCACCGGCAGACATGCGGCGCGCCGGACGCATTGACGATGCAGGCGCGCGCCCAGGCGAGCCGGTAGCCGGCGAGGTCATGATCGGCAGTGAGGGAGCCGGCCGTGGCGGGAAATGGAATTTCCTCCGTCCTGTCGGTCGCGACGCCGAGGGATTCGGCCGCATCCCTGGCAGCACAGCGGCCCTCGGCGCGGGCGATGTCGGCGGAAAGAGTTTTTTCCGCCCAGACACCGGCACAGTCGCCGACGGCATAAACACCGCCGATCGTGCTGCGCCGTGCGGCATCGAGCACCGGAGCAAAACCGCCACGTTCGGCATGAAATTCCATTTCCCCGCCAGCCGCCGCGAGCAGTTCGATGACCGGCGTGGTGCCGATGCCGAGCAGCACCGCGTCGCAGGACAGAAGCCGCTCCGTGCCCTCCACGAGGCGACCATCGCGATCGACACGCGCGATTTCGAGCGATTCGATGCCATCGAACCCACCCTGCCCGCTTCTTCCCTGCCCGCTTCTCCCTTGCCGGGGTGCATGGCCGAACAGGAACGGGACGCCGCGCGACATCAACGCCTCGACCAGGGACGCCGGACCGATCGCGGCTTCCGCCTGCTCGACCGCGGCAACGATCTCGACCCCCCGATCGACGAGCGACAATGCCGCACTGAGCGCCTCCACCGTGGTGCCGAGCAGAACGGCACGGCGAATGTCCAGAGAGCCGTAACGGTCGGCAAGGCGCTGGGCCGCGGTCACCCCGAGCACGCCGGGCAATTCCCAGCCGGGAAAAGCGAGGCCCATGTCGCGCCGTCCGGCGGCGACGATGATGCGCTCGCACCCGATCATCCAGGATTTTTCTCCATCGGTCACACCAGCAACCAGCCCGGGCAACCAATGGACACCGGCATTATTGGCATAAACGCCCCAGGCTGCAGTGCCGAGCCGGATATCGACCCCGGCATCGAACGCCGCCTCGATCGCCGGATCGCTGGCAAGAAACGCCTCGGTCATCGCATTGCGATTGCGCACCGCGCCGCCCATGCGCTGGCCAAACATGAGCGGCACGTCTTCACCCATCATGTCGGCGGGAACAGGATTTTCATCGAGCAGCACCACCTGCAACCCAAGGCGCGTTGCCTCGCTGGCCGCGGCAAGCCCGGCCGGGCCCGCACCGATCACGAGAAGCCGCGTGCGTTCGGCGACATCGAGCGACTGGCCGGCGATCGAGGCAGGATCGGGTTGGTATTTTTCCATAAGACAATGGACCTTTTGCGAAATCGCCGTATCTTTCCACAGTGGCTGCGGCGCCCCGCGCCCGGTTCCGACCTGTTCATCCGGCAAAAACGACATCTTCCGGCGCGACCGGCCTGAGAGCCAGTTTTGGAACGGGGCGGTTTAGGGATGGCGAGGGATTTTTTGCCTCCGGCAGGAAAGATCGACGCTGCGATGCGGGGACATCGGGGCGAGATCTCGACGAACCGGAGGCGGAAAAGACCCGCCAGACCGACCCGTTCCCGCTCCGAAACGGGCTCTGAAGGGGTTGGCGGAAATCCGGCACAATTTGTCGTTCTCGTCGTAGATACAAAGCCGGCGAAGAGCTTAATGGTCGATGACGGAGAAGTCTTCGTCGAAAAATACGCTGAAATCATAATCGGCCTGCGCAACGTCCCCGGAGGAAAAATGTCCTGGAAGGAGAGTTTCGGTGGGCACCGTCCACTATATTCATGAGAATTTTGCCCTGATCCTTTTCCTGACGGGTCAGCATATCGAGATCGTGGGAGTCGCGGTCGGTCTTGCGGTGCTGACCGGCGTTCCGATCGGTATTGCGATCACGCTGAACCGGCATCTGGCCGACGCCGTGATGTATGTCGCGGCGGTGATCATGACGATTCCGTCCATTGCACTGTTCGGGCTGATGATCCCGGCTCTTTCGCTGATCAACGAGGGCATCGGCTATGTGCCCGCGGTCATCGCGGTTCTGCTCTATTCCCAGCTCCCGATCATTCGCAACACCTACGCCGCGATCACCAATATCGACCCCGCCCTGCGCGAAGCCGCGCGCGGCATGGGAATGCGGCCGCTGCAACGGCTGCTTCAGGTCGAGATTCCGCTGGCCGTGCCGGTGATCATGGCCGGGGTGCGCATCGCTGTCGTCATCAATATCGGCGTGACCGCGATCGCCGCCTATATCGGCGCCGGCGGCCTCGGCACCCTGATCACGCAGGGCATCGACAATACCGACCGTCCCGAACTCATCACCGGTGCACTGGCCGTCAGCATCCTTGCCGTCTGCGCCGATTACGGGCTGCTCGGCCTGCAACGCTGGCTCACCCCGCCGGGATTGCGCGCGGCGCCGGTCCGGGCGGCGGCATGATCACTCTCGACAATCTCACCAAGACCTTCGGCCCGCCGGAAAATCCGGTCGTCGCCGTCGATCGCGTCAGCATGGAGGTGCAGCAGGGCGATATCTGCATCCTGCTCGGCCCGTCCGGCTGCGGCAAGACGACGACACTGAAAATGATCAACCGTCTGATTCCCAAAACGTCCGGCAAGATTTTCGTCGGCGGCCGGGATACCGACGCGCTCGATGCCGTCGAGTTGCGGCGGACCATGGGCTACGCCATCCAGCAGATCGGGCTGTTTCCGAACATGACGGTGGAGGACAATATCTGCGTCGTTCCTCGCCTGCTCAAATGGAGCGATGCGACGGCACGCAGACGGGCCGCGGAACTTCTTGAAATGGTGGCGCTCGACCCCGCGGTTTTCCTCAGGCGCTATCCTCGCGAATTGTCCGGTGGCCAGCAGCAGCGCGTCGGCGTCGCCCGGGCGCTCGCCGCCGACCCGCCGGTGATGATCATGGACGAACCCTTCGGAGCAATCGACCCGATCAACCGGGAGATCATCCAGGACGAATTCCTCCGGCTGCAACAGACTCTTCGCAAGACCATCATGTTCGTCAGTCACGATATCGACGAGGCGGCGAAGATGGGCGATCGCATCGCCCTGTTCCGTAACGGCCGGCTCGAGCAGTTCGACACGCCGAACAACGTGCTCGCCCATCCCGCCAATGGTTTTGTCGCCGATTTCGTCGGCGCGGATCGTGCCTTGAAGCGGTTGCGCCTGCTCTTCGTGCGCGAGGCGGTGGACGGAGCGGCGCCCGCTGTCGATTCGACCGATCCGCTGGACCGGGCTGTGCAACTGATGCGTGAGCACGGACATGAACGGATCGTGGTTCTCGATGCGACGCGGCGACCGGTCGGTCAGCTCCGCCTGCCGATCATTGAAGGTTGCCATGGCACATGCGCCGAACGGATCGAGGCCTTGCAGGCGACAGTCACGCCCGAAGACGATCTCAGAATTGCCGTCTCGCGAATGTTCACCCATGACACGGTCTGGCTGGTCTGTATCGACGGGGATGGCCGGTTCGCCGGCCATGTGACACAGCGCGGCATCACCCGCCTTCTCGGCAAAACACATCGTGCACCGGCGCAAGCGATTCCCCGTGAAAGCGTCGCCTGATGGCAGCGCCCGTGCTGTCACGACGATCGGTTGCGTTGCTGCAGCCCTTCGCCATCGTCGTTGTCATCGTTCTGGGAGTTGAGGCAACCGGGCTTGCCGGGTCGATTCTCGACCACTGGGGCGACATTCTCTATCTGACGCGCCAGCAGATCGAACTCGTCGCCATCTCGGGAGCACTCGCGGTTCTGGCCGGCCTGCCGCTCGGCATCGTTCTCAGCCGGCCGGCCTTCAGACGTATTGCCGACAGTGCGATGCAGACGCTCAATGTCGGCACCACGGTGCCGACCCTCGCTGTGCTTGCGCTGGCCATGAGCTTTCTCGGCATCGGCCGGATACCGGCGATTTTTGCCCTGTGGATCGCGACATTGTTGCCGATCGTGCGCAATACCTATGTCGGTCTGCTCGAAGTGCCGGATCATCTGATCGAATCGGCGGTCGGCATGGGCATGAAACCCTCGCAGATTCTCTGGCGCGTCGAATTGCCCAACGCCTTGTGGGTGATTTTTGCCGGCATCCGCACGGCGATCATCATCAATGCCGGCACCGCGCCGCTTGCATTCCTGATCGGCGGCGGCGGCCTCGGCCAGCTCATTTTCACAGGCATCGCGCTCGACGATACCGGCAGCATTCTGGCCGGCGCGATCCCCACGGCGATCATCGCGATTTTTGCCGATTTCCTGATCAGCGGCTTTGCTCGCGTCGTCGTCTCACGGGGCATACTTCCAGTCGAATGACCATCATCATCCAGGAAGGAGACAACAAAATGCGCAGACGCACACTCATGGCCGCCGCCGCGGGCGCCGGTATGGCTTCGATCGTCATCCGCGGAGCATCGGCCGCCGGAAAAACCATCGTGGTCGGCGGCAAGGATTTCACCGAGCAGCTCATATTGGCCGAAATGACAGTGCAGTTACTCAAGGCTCATGGTTTGCAGGTAACCTCGCATACCGGCATGGGCAGCACCGTGCTGCACGAAGCGCTGCTGCATGGCGAGATCGATGCGTACTGGGGATACACCGGAACGGCACTGATCGTCTTCGACAAGGTCAAGAAGCATATGAGCCCGCAGCAGACCTACGAGACGGTGAAAACCCTCGCGGCAAAAAAAGGCGTCGTCTGGCTCAATCCCTCTCGTGCCAACGACACGTACTGCCTGGTGATGAACAAGGCGGAGGCCGAAAAACTGAAAATCGACAGCATCAGCGATCTCGCAAAGGTCATCCGGGGCGGCAAGAAACTGACTTTGGCAACCGACGCCGAATTCGCCGCCCGGTCGGACGGATTGAAACCGCTCGAAAAAGCCTATGATTTCGAATTCGGTCGTGCCAATCTGAAGCTCATGAGTCCGGGTCTGACCTATGAGGCACTGCACGAGCACCGGGTCGATGTTGCCATGGCCTTTGCAACCGATGGCCAGATCAAGGAATTCGATTTCGTCGTGCTCAAGGACGACAAGAACTATTTCCCGTCCTATGCGATCACGCCGGTGGTTCTGAAAAAGACGCTGGATGCCAATCCGAAACTCGCCGGCCTGCTCAACGGTCTGTCCGCCAGACTCGACGATGACACGATGGCCGCACTCAATGCCGGCGTCGGAGTCGAGAAAAAGTCGGTTCAGGCAGTAAGCCGCGCTTTCCTGAAATCGCAGAATCTTATCTGAGGACGGAACAGTGAAACCGATGCGCGCCGCACGGCCGCGATGCCTGAAAGCAGCAGTTGCGCAGATCGCCACAACTCCCGGCGATCTGCAAGCCAATTTCAGAAAACATCTCGACATGATCGCGGCCGCGCGCTCGGCATCGGTCGATGTTCTCCTGTTTCCAGAGCTGTCTTTGTCCGGGCACAGCCCGAAGGAAAATCTGCTCGAAATCGCCTTGCATCGCGATGATCCGATGCTTGCGGAACTGGCAGACGCGACGGGGGACATGTACGTCGTTGCCGGTTTCGTCGAAGAAAGCGAGGGAGCGCAGTTTTATAACGCCGCCGCCGCCATGCGCAGCGGACGGGTGGAGCATGTTCACCGCAAAATCAACCTCGCGACCTACGGCAGACTTGAGGATGGCAAGCATTTCGGCTCCGGGCAAATCGTGGATACCTTCCAGCTTGCTCCGTCCTGGCGGGCGGGTATCCTGATCTGCGCCGATATGTGGAATCCGGCACTGGCTTATCTCGCCGCGATTGGCGGCGCGACGATTTTGCTGGGCCCGATCAGCTCAGGACTCGAAGCTGTGGGCACGGAGTTCGACAATCCGGGCGGCTGGGATATCAATACCCGGTTCAATGCCCTGACCTACGGGATGCCCGTGCTCATTGCCAACCGGGTCGGCATCGAGGACGGACTTACATTCTGGGGCGGTTCGCGGATCGTCGATCCTTTCGGCTCTCCTCTCGCCATTGCCACAGGCATGACCGAGCAACTCGTGACCGCCGAACTCGATTACGATGTTCTGCGCAAGGCACGGTATCTTCTGCCAACCGTGCGGGACAGCAATAGGGCTCTCGTCCACCGCGAAATCGACCGGCTGCACGCACGAGAAGGGCAAGTCGACGGCAAGTCATCATGACAACGCTTGCCGACTTTATCCATGATATGCAATATGCCGACCTGCCATCCAGTGTTCTGGAGATGGCGCGTACCTGCATTCTCGATCTCGTCGGTGTTGCGGCCGCCGGACGAAAAACCGGATTATCGCAAATCGCGCACGATCATGCGGCGCGCCACTTCGCCGCCAGCCCGGAGAGCAGCGTGCGGCTGATGTTCGACGGCCGGCGTGCCAGCGCCGCCGGCGCTGCTTTCGCGGGCGCCGCAACGATCGACAGCTTCGATGCCCATGATGGACACCCGTTGACAAAGGGTCATGCCGGCGTCGCGGTCCTGCCGGCAGCGCTGGCATTCTTTCAATACACCAGCGAAGGTAACGGGAAGGCTCTGCTCGCGGATATGGTAATCGGCTACGAAATCGCGATACGTGCCGGAATGGCTCTTCACGCCACGGCCTGCGACTACCATACCTCCGGCGCCTGGAATGCGATGGCGTGCGCGGCGCTCGGTTCCCGCCGCCTGGAACTGGGTGAAGCTGCAACCAGACACGCACTCGGCATTGCTGAATATCATGGTCCACGCAGCCAGATGATGCGATGTATCGATCACCCGACCATGGTAAAGGATGGATCGGCCTGGGGCGCACTCGCCGGCGTCAGTGCGGCATTGCTTGCGGCCGACGGTTTCACCGGCGCTCCGGCACTGCTCGCGGAATCGGCCGATGTCGCCGGATTCTGGTCCGATCTCGGCTCACACTGGAGAGTTCTGGAACAGTATTTCAAGCCCTACCCGGTTTGCCGCTGGGCGCAGCCGGCGGTGGAAGCAGCCGTCGGTCTGCAAGGACGACACAATCTCGACGCGGCCGCGATCGCCGGCATCACGATATCGAGTTTCGATGCGGCGGTTCGCCTTGCGTGCCGCCGGCCTGCCACGACCGAAGAAGCGCAGTACAGCCTGCCGTTTCCGGTTGCCGCGGCTCTCGTTCGCGGCAGTATCGGGGCAGCCGACATCGGCGGCACCGGGCTTGCCGACCCTGATATCCTGCGACTCAGCGATATGATGGTGCTCGAAACATTCCCGGAATACGAACGGCTTTTCCCCGAACAGCGCTGGGCACATGTAACCTTCCATCTCGCCGACGGACGCACGGTTACGTCGGAACCGGCGCTTGCCCGGGGCAATGCGGAAAACCCGTTGAGCCCTGGTGAAATGCTGGCGAAATATCGCGCTCTGGCATCGCCTGTGCTTGGAGAGAAACGGGCTGCGCTGATCGAGACCATGATTGACCAGATCGAGGAGGTCGATATCTGCTGTTCTCTGGCAGAACTTCTTGCCGCTCCGGCAACCCCGCACCCGGCTTTTGTGGAATAATCGTTCGATTCAGTTTCACAGGTTGCCACGTGTTTTCCGTCGCATCTCCGATGGCGCCATATGATAGAAGCGGCGGAACCATTGGGAGAAAAGCGATGTCGAGGCGAATCCCGATGCCACGGCAATCTCCAGAATCTGCCAGTCCGAATAGATCAGCAACTCACGGCCACGGGCGACCCGAAGACCGAGATAATAACGTGCCGGCGTTTTGCCTGTATAGCGCATGAAAATACGCTCGAGCTGACGCGGGCTGACACTGGCAATGCCGGCAAGTGTCCGGATCGGCAATGGCGTTTCCAGATTTTCCGTCATCGCTTCGACGACGCGGCGCAGCGATGCCGGCAGACTCGTGAGATTGCTTGCCCAGCCACCACGCTGCTCATCGTCGGAATCGCGGATGCGATCGTGATGAAACTGGTTGGCCACCGATTGCGCAAGTTGCCCGCCATGGCGGACCGCGATCAGATGCAGCATCAGATCCATCGCGGCGATTCCCCCCGAACAGGTCATACGCTCACGATCGATTTCATAGAGCCTGTCGGTGCATTCGATGTCCGGAAACTCTTCCATGAAAGCCGGACGATTCTCCCAATGGATGGTGCAGCGATAGCCGTTCAGAAGGCCCGCACGGGCAAGAAGATAGGTCGCGGTCGAAAGCGAACCCATGACGATTCCGAGTCTTCCGGCCCGGCGCAATGCCGCGATGTGCGCCCGTTCCATCTGGGGCGTGATTCGTAACCCGCCGCAGACGAACAGGAAAGATGCGCGATCGAGCATTGCCGCGAGAGGCATGGCGGCAAAGGCGATTCCGTTCGAAGCGGCTACCGATTCACCATGAAGGCTGGCGATCCGCCATTGATACGCATCGCGCCCGGCAAGCCGGTTGAGCGAGCGCAGCGGTTCGATCGCGGAACTCAGACTCATCATCGAAAATCCGGCTACGACCAGAAATACCACGATCTCGGTGTGCTGATGGTCGATCTGCGCGAGACCGATTTTCGTGGTCATGTCATTTCATCCGGAGCACCGAAACCGGGTGAAACAACTCCGGCGAATCTGTGAAACGGCTGCATAAGGATCGACCGCTGATTGAATAGCGGCGCGATTATAGAATATTTGCCTGCTTTGAAAAGCGCCCGGTACCGTTTCCGTCAAAAGCGACCCGTCACCGCCCGACCGACGACCGGTTGCAAGATATAGCGGGATGAGGCTCGTGCGTCAGTTCAGGAACGATTTCAGGAATTCACGGGTGCGTTCCTGACGTGGCGCCTCGAAGATTTCGGAAGGCTCACCCTGTTCAACGACCCGGCCCTTGTCGAAGAAGCAGACCCGATCGGAGATTTCACGGGCAAAGCGCATCTCATGGGTGACCAGGAGCATGGTCAGATCATGCTCCCGGGCGAGCGAACGGATGACGGATTGCACCTCGCCGACCAGTTGGGGATCGAGCGCTGAAGTCGGCTCGTCGAACAACAGGACGCTCGGGCGCATCGCAAGCGCACGGGCGATCGCGACTCGCTGCTGCTGGCCGCCGGAAAGCTGGCCCGGATAGGAATCCCGTTTTTCAGCCATGCCTACCATTTCGAGCAGGCCGATGGCGCGCTCGACCGCTTCCTTTTTCGAAAGACCGAGCACTGCGACCGGCGCCTCGGTCAGGTTGCGCAGCACGGTCATATGCGGGAACAGGTTGAAGCTCTGGAATACCATGCCAACTCGCGCACGGATCGTGCGCAGATGCCTCTCGGAGGCACGCAACCGGCCCTTCCCACCCTCCTCATGATAGGAAATCCCGTCGATTTCGACGGAGCCTTCCTGAAAGGGTTCAAGAGTCATCAGGATGCGCAATACTGTCGATTTTCCTGAACCCGACGGGCCGATCAGTGTCACCTTTTCGCCGCGCGTCACATGGAAATCGAAATTGT
>DASVGZ010000464.1:0-3167 GCA_036379275.1 Acidiphilium sp.
GTCGCCGGCGAGCAGAAGATCGGCGCCGGTCGCCGTCACGTCGGCCACCTTGTCGTGCGCCATCCGCGCCGAGATATCGGGGTATTTGACGCAGAACGTGCCGCCGAAGCCGCAGCAGACTTCCGGGTCGCTCATCTCGATCAGGGTGAGCCCCTCGACTTTGGCGAGCAGCGCGCGTGGCTGCGCCTTGACGCCGAGTTCGCGCAGGCCCGAGCAGGAGTCGTGATAGGTCGCGGTTGCCTCCAGCCGGACCGGCAATCCCTCGAAGTGCATCACGTCGGTCAGGAAGCTGACCAGTTCCCAGCATTTCGCCGCCAGAGCCTCGGCACGGGCGCGCAGGTCGGGGTCCTGGTCGAACAGGCCGGGAATGTGCTTGCGCAGCATTCCCGCGCAGGAGCCGGACGGGGCGACAACATAATCGTAGGCCGAAAACGCGGCGATCAGCCCTTGGGCGAGCGCGCGGGCGGTGGCCCGGTCGCCGGAATTATAGGCAGGCTGGCCGCAGCAGGTCTGCGCTGCCGGCACCTCGACCGTGCAGCCCGCCGCCTCCAGCAGCCGGATCGCGGCGAACCCCACGCTCGGCCGGTAGAGATCGGCGAGGCAGGTGACGAACAGGGCGACGCGCGGTTTCGGCTTGATCGTCTCGTTCATGAGGTTGCTCCGCTGGCGGATGCGGCCGGTGCCGGTACGCCCGGCCGCGGCAGCAGAACGAACATCCGGCCGGCCTCGTCGGTCGATCCGGCGAGAGTGGCGGCATTGCGGCCGATGCCGAAGAAAACCTGCGCCGCCGAGGCGCCCCGGGCGCTGACATCGATATCCTGCGCGACCGTCAGCCGGTCCATCGTTTTCGTGGCGACGAAGACAGGCGCCCCCAGCGGGATCGCCTTTTCATCGACCGCGATCGAGCCTTCCGGGGTCAGCGGCACGCCGAGCGCGCCGGGTGCGCCCAGCCCGTCCGGCACGTTCAGAAGGCGCTTCATGAACACATAATTCTCGTTGCCGTCCAGCAGCGTGGCGGCTTCGGCCGGATGGGCGCGCAGCCAGGCGCTGATCGTCTGGATCGACAGGTCATTGGCCGGGAGATAGCCCTTCTGCACCATCAGTTTGCCGATCGGGGTATAGGCCCGGCCGTTGGTGCCGTCGAATCCGAGATCGATCATGGTGCCGTCGGGCAGGCGCAGCCGGGCCGAACCCTGCACCTGGACCATGTAGGCGTCGACCGGGTCGCGCAGCCAGGCGACGGGTTTCGCGTTGCCGGCGATCGCCCCGCGCTCGATCTGCGCGCGGGTGTAATAGGGCACCATCTGGCCGTTATTCAGCCGGCCGACGCTGTAATCGTGCCCGGCGGGGTTGCTGAACGAGGCGTGGAGCAGGTTGTCCGGCTTGCCGTAGAGCGGGATGTCGTAGCCGCGCAGCCGGAGCTCCGACCCGGCATAGACCGGCTCGAAATAGCCGGTGACTCTTGTCGCTGTCGCAGCCTCGTACGGCACGAAATCGGTCTGGAAAAAGGTTTGTGCCGCCGCGGCGTCGCCGGGCGGAACCGCGCGGGCGGCCGCGCAAACCCCGCGCCATTGCCCTGCCTTGCCGGCCAGACTGGCCGCGATACCGTCGCCGCCCAGGGTCTGGTCCTCCGGCATGACCGAGATCGAGGCGCAGGAGCGCATGAAACTCGCGAGGCCGGTTTCGGCGGTCTCGGGGCTCCAGCCCGGCAGGGCGGTGAAGGCGACCGGGCTCAGTCCGGCGCTGCCCGGTGCATTCGCCCCGGTGTCCGGTCTCTGCATGATGCAGCCGGCGAGCAGGGCGGGTGCAAGCAAGACGGGCAGCAGTGCGACGCGGAGTCGGAGGCGCCCCGGTGACAATTTCCGCATGAAGATCAGCCGCTGCGTGCCGCGGCGAGCCGCCATGTGGGATCGCTCGCGCCGATGCCGCGCTCGAAGCTCCACAGATCGACGATTTCGGTCACCGCCTCGGTTCCGGCGACGGTCTGGCCCTGGCGGTCGCGGGTGAAATTCTGCTGGTCGGAGACGAATTTCACCACGATGACGGCATGGTCGCCCAGCAGATCCGCCTCGGCGATCGTCGCCTCGACGATGGCCTTGATCTCGGTGTGCTGGGTTTCGCCCGCCTCGTTTCGCACCGCGATGGCCTGCTCGAACGTGGCGAACACGCTCGGGGTGAGCAGCGGGCGCAGTGTGTTGGTGTCGGCGGCGGCGAAAGCAGTGACGATGCGGCGGAACGCGACTTCCGCGCCGTCGAGAAAATGCACCGGCTCGAAATTCCGGTCGGTGGCGGCGATCCGCGCCAGCGCCTGGCCCAGTTCGGTGTGCGGCGGTGGAATCGGGCGGCCGGGTCTGGCGCGCACCGGTTCGGCAACGCCGTCGATCACCGGGGCGGTCGGGCCGCGCATTCCCACGCTCTGCTGGTCCGGCAAAGGCGGTCGCTCGTAGCCGGTGCGCTTGCCCAGTACGCTGCGCAGGCGCAGGATCAGAAACCCGGCGACCAGGGCGAGCAGGATGATATCGACGGGAAAGCCGGCGTGCATGTCCAACAAGGCAACCTATGTTCCGGTGAAAAAGGCCAAGAGGGGGTGATAGGCCGAGCCAGCCCGCACCGCAACCGCCCCTTTATGGGTATATATTCGGATGAGCCCCGATACATCTCCCGGTTTGCCCTCTTCCGGTTTGCCGGCCCGCATGACGCGCTGTATCCAGCCGGCATGATTCTGCTTCGCCACGGCCAGAGCGAGTTCAACCTGCATTTCTCCGCGACGCGGCGCGACCCCGGCATCGCCGACCCGCATCTCACCCCGGAAGGCCGCGCCCAGGCCGAGGCGGCGGCGCAAACGCTCGCCGGCACGCGGCTGACCCGGCTGATCGTCTCGCCCTATACGCGGGCGTTGCAGACGGCGGCCCCGTTCATCGCCAGCCGCGACCTCACCGTCGAGATCGAATTGCTGATCCGCGAACGCTACGCCTTTGCCTGCGATATCGGCAGCAGCCCGGCCACTCTGGCGGCCTCGTTCCCCGATCACGATTTTGCCCATCTGCCCGATCGCTGGTGGCCGGATGGCGACGAGGAAGAGGCTTCGGTGCTCGACCGCGCCGCCCGGTTCCGCACGGCGATGGCGGCACGGTCGGACTGGCGCGAGACGATCGTGGTGAGCCACT